>CALMCD010000025.1 GCA_937863075.1 uncultured Rhodoferax sp.
CTGAAGCCTGAAGTTCTGCTAATGTGGGCATGGTGGGTTCTTTCTGCGTGTGTGAATTACGAAATTGCTTTACGCGGTTACTGTGTATTTTGAAGCAAAATCCTGTCTATGCCCCTTCTTCCTCATTACCTCTGCCTCGCTGGCCCCACCGCTAGCGGCAAAACCGCCGCCGCGCTTGCCATTGCCCAAGAATACGATTGCGAAATTATCAGTGTCGATTCGGCATTGGTGTATCGCGGCATGGACATCGGCACGGCAAAACCCAGCGCCGCCGAATTAGCGCAAGTGCCGCACCATTTAATCGACATCCGCGACCCGCTCAACGCCTACAGCGCCGCCGAATTTGTGCGCGATGCCACCGCGCTTATCCATGACATCGCCGCGCGGGGCAAACTGCCGCTGCTGGTGGGCGGAACGATGTTGTATTTCAAAGCGCTGTTCGACGGGCTGGACGATATGCCCACCGCCAACGCCGCCATCCGCACCGCCATCGAACAAGAAGCCGCTGAAAAAGGCTGGGCTGCATTGCACGCGCAGTTGGCTGAAATCGACCCCGTAACCGCTGCCCGCCTCGCTCCGGCGGATAGCCAACGGATTCAACGCGCTTTGGAAGTGTTTCAGGTTTCGGGGTTGCCGATTTCGCATTTTCAAACCAAATCGGCAGAAAATACTACCAAAATCATAGCTACCAATGCACAGCCAGTAAGCGTTACAGGCGATTTAGCCGATTTTTCTGGAAATAGGCTGATTTCTTTAGAGCCGGAAAACCGTGCTTGGCTGCACCAGCGTATCGCCCAACGCTTTGATTCCATGCTGCAAAACGGTTTTATTGACGAAGTGCGGCGGCTGGAAGCACGGGGTGATTTGCACGCGGATTTGCCGTCGATTCGCTGCGTGGGTTATCGCCAGTTGTGGCACGAGCCGGATATGGCCAAAGCGCGGGAGCTGGGCATTATCGCCACGCGCCAGCTCGCCAAACGGCAGATAACGTGGCTGCGTTCGATGCCACAACGCCACGCCATTGCCGCCGATTCGCCCACCGCGTTGGGGGATGTGCTGGCGTTGGTGAAACAATGGCAACTTTCCATGACACCATGAAAGAAACCATGAAAGTATCGGCATGAAATACCTGATTTTGGTGATGAGTGTTATCACCTTTATCGTTTACGCGGTGGATAAAAATGCCGCGCGTCGCAACACCCGCCGCGTGCCGGAAAAAAACCTGCATTTGCTCGCCCTATTGGGTGGCTGGCCGGGGGCATTGTTGGCGCAGCAGATGTTGCGGCACAAATCGGTGAAGCAAAAATTTCGCCTTGTATTCTGGACAACCGTGTGCGGGAATATCATCTTATTCGCTGCGGCATTGGTGTTTTTTGGACAATGAAGCACCCTTTAACCCACTCACTTTGAAAGAGGCTTGATATGCGTAAGAACTGGTTGATTTTTTTGCTAGCACCCACGGCACTGATGGGCTGTACCGCGACGAATATGAACGTCACTCCCACGGGAATCGCGCCTAAAACAGCGGCGTTGGTGGAAAATTGCAAATCCACATCCGAAGCTGAGATCAGCGCACTCTTTGACCGTTGGAATGCCTCGCTGCAAACAGGTGATCCGCATAAAGTGGTGGCGAACTATGCACCGCGCTCTATTTTGTTACCGACCGTTTCCAATAAACCCCGCTTGACTCCCGCTGAGAAAGAAGATTATTTCCACCACTTTTTGGAAAATAAACCCTCCGGCAAAATCGACCACAGCTACATTGACATCGGCTGCAATACGGCGGTGGATGCAGGGCTTTATACCTTTACTTTTGCTAAAACGGGCGCGGTGGTCTCAGGGCGCTATAGCTACACCTACCGCTGGAATGGGGTGTCATGGCTGATTACCAGCCACCATTCTTCGGTCATGCCAGAAAAAACGGTAGCAACACCCGCGCAACCATCTTCCTCCATGCCCCGATAACATTGCACCATGAAATTTCCACGTACCAGCGGCATTTTGCTGCATCCTACCTCGTTACCCGGTTCTTATGGCAGTGGAGACTTGGGTGCTGCGGCCTACCATTTTGTCGATTGGTTGCAAAAAGCGGGGCAAAGGCTGTGGCAGATTTTGCCGCTGGGTGGAATAGGGCCGGGTAATTCACCGTATATGAGCAGCTCGGCCTTTGCAGGCAATGTGCTGCTCATTGATTTGGACGATTTGCGGCAACAGGGCTGGCTTACATCAGACGATTTAATCCCCGATGCAGCATTTGAAGACAACCGCTTGAATTTTGCGGCAGTCGTGCCGTGGCGCATGAATCGCTTGTGGCGGGCATCGCAGCGTTTCAATGCCGATGCTTCTGAATGCACCCCCTTTATTCAATTTTGCACCGAACACGCCCATTGGCTGGACGATTACGCCCTCTTTATGGCATTAGCCGAGCATTTTGATTGGCAAGATTGGTGCGATTGGCCGGATGGACTCGCCCAGCGCGACCCACAAGCCATCGCAAACGCCGCGCAATGCTACCAAGAGCGCATCCAATTCTGGAAATTTTGCCAATGGTGCTTTTTCACGCAATGGCATCGATTACGCGCGTATGCCAACGCAAAACAGATTCAAATCGTAGGAGATGCGCCCATCTTCATCGCCTACCAAAGTGCAGAAGTCTGGGCGCGACAAGATTTATTCGATTTAAATCCCAACGGTAAACCGCGCGTTGTGGCGGGTGTGCCGCCGGATTATTTCAGTGCGACAGGGCAACGCTGGGGCAATCCGCTGTACCGCTGGGAACAACATACCCGCGATGGATTCGCGTGGTGGATAGAACGCATCCGCCACACCTTGGCATTGGTGGACATTGTGCGCATTGACCACTTTCGAGGGTTTGCCGCGTACTGGGAAATTCCCGCCGATGCACCCAATGCGATTCAAGGGCAATGGTTGCCCGCACCCGGCTTGGCATTGTTCAATGCAGTGCAAAAGGCACTGGGTGACGATCTACCCATCATCGCCGAAGATTTAGGCATCATCACACCGGATGTGGAGGCATTACGCCGTGAATTTGCATTTGCGGGGATGCGTGTATTGCATTTTGCTTTTGGCGGTGAAGCGCAAGATCGCAGTCAAAATGCGTTTTTACCGCATAACTACGAAGCCGAAACGGTGGTTTACACCGGAACGCACGATAACGATACCACCCAAGGCTGGTGGGCATCAGCCACCGAACGCGAACGCGCGTATGTGCGTGATTACTTACCCAGCAGCAGCGATGCCACTATCCATTGGGATTTGATTCGCGCCGCCTGTGCCAGTGTCGCCAATACCGCCATCTACCCGATGCAAGATGTGTTGGGATTGGGAACCGCGTGCCGGATGAATTTCCCCGGTCATAGCGAAGGCTATTGGGAATGGCGTTTTCGCTGGGAACAGGTACAACCCGACCATGCCGACCGTCTTTTGCAGTGGATACGCCTGTTTGGGCGCGATGCTAGGGTTTTTCCTTCCTAGGGTTTTCGCTTACTCGGGGGGTAATAACGGTTTAACGTAAGGAGTTGGTCAGACGCAGTTTCCACAATGAACACGCTTTAGTTAAAACCATTTTTGTCAACATAACTTTTGAGAAGGATTCCCCATGATTGACCCCGTGGTAGACAAAATCCAGAAGCATCCGAAGTACGCCGAGCTGCAATCGAAGCGTAACTCTTTCGGATGGATTCTTACTATTATGATGATGGTGGTGTATTACGGATACATCTCCCTCATCGCTTTCAACAAACCGTTTCTGGCTCAACCCATCGGCAGTGGCGTGACCTCTTTGGGCATTCCGCTGGGCATGGGGGTGATCGTGTTTACCATCGTTATTACTGCTATTTACGTGAAACGCGCAAATAAAGAATACGATGATTTGACAGCCGACATCTTGAAGGACGTGAACAAATGAAAACTATGAAATCTTTTGCTCTCGCTCTGGCGGCTCTGGCGGCAGCCGGTGGCGCATGGGCTGCTGGTGCTGACATGGGTCAGGTAGAAAAACAAGCCACCAACTGGACAGCGATTACTATGTTCGCTGTTTTTGTAGCAGGAACGCTCTGGATTACCAAGTGGGCGGCTGCCAAAACCAAATCGGCAGCTGACTTCTATACGGGCGGCGGTGGTATCACTGGCTTCCAAAACGGCTTGGCGATTGCAGGTGACTATATGTCGGCTGCTTCGTTCTTGGGTATTTCGGCTGCGGTGATGGCCAGTGGTTACGATGGTTTGATCTTCTCCATCGGCTTCTTGGTCGGCTGGCCTGTTATTACGTTTTTGATGGCAGAGCGTCTGCGTAACTTGGGTAAATTTACCTTTGCTGACGTAGCCGGCTATCGCTTCCAACAACGTCCTATCCGTGTCTTTGCTGCTTCTGGCACATTGGTGGTGGTTGCGTTCTATCTGATTGCACAGATGGTAGGCGCTGGCTCCCTCATCAAACTTTTGTTCGGCTTGGATTACTGGCTGGCGGTTGTTATTGTGGGTGTTTTGATGATGGTTTACGTGTTGTTCGGCGGTATGACTGCGACAACATGGGTACAGATTATCAAGGCGGTCATGTTGCTGTCTGGCGTAACTTTCATGGCTTTCATGGTGATGTTGCAATACGGTTTCAGCCCTGAAGCACTGTTTGCTGCTGGCGTGAAGGTAAAAACTGATATTGCTACTGGCACTGGTAAAACACCTGAAGAAGCGGCCAAAATTGGCTTGGCTTTGATGGGCCCTGGTGGCTTCATTAAAGACCCTATCTCTGCTATCTCCTTCGGTATGGCTTTGATGTTTGGTACTGCTGGTTTGCCCCACATCTTGATGCGCTTCTTCACTGTTCCTAACGCGAAAGAAGCACGTAAATCCGTTCTGTGGGCAACTACTTGGATCGGCTACTTCTACATCTTGATCTTTATCATCGGCTTCGGTGCTATCACTTTGGTTCTGACCAACCCTGAATATGCTGATACCGCTAAAGGTATTATCAAAGGCGGTGGCGGTTCTGCCAACATGGCTGCGGTTCTGGTTGCTAAGGCAGTAGGCGGTAACGTATTCTTCGGCTTCATCTCTGCGGTTGCGTTTGCTACGATTTTGGCTGTGGTTGCTGGTTTGACATTGTCCGGCGCTTCTGCTGTGTCACATGACATCTACGCTACTTTGATCAAAGACGGTAAAGCTGACTCTGCTTCTGAACTGAAAGTTTCCCGTATCACTACACTGGCTCTGGGCGTTGTTGCGGTGACTCTGGGTATTGCCTTTGAGAAACAAAACATTGCATTCATGGTTTCCTTGGCCTTCGCTATCGCTGCATCGGCTAACTTCCCTGTACTGTTCATGTCCGTACTGTGGAAAGACTGCACGACCAAAGGTGCTGTGATTGGTGGCTTCTTGGGATTGATCTCCTCGGTTGCATTGACAGTGGTATCGCCTTCTGTATGGGAAGCAACTCTGGGTAACCCCAAAGGTTCCGCATGGTTCCCCTACTCTTCGCCAGCCCTGTTCTCCATGACTATCGGCTTCTTCGGTATCTGGTTGTTCTCTATCTTGGATAAGAGCCCCCAAGCTGCTAAAGAACGTGCTGACTTCGTTACACAACGTGTACGTTCTGAAACCGGTTACGGCGCATCGGGCGCGTCCGGTCACTAATTTCGGGATGGGATTTCTCTAGTATCAAAAAACCGGACTTAGGTCCGGTTTTTTATGCCTGCATTTTTAATGCCTTGCAGGTCGTAAATTGCGGAGTTTGACAAATGCCAACGCCGCCATCACTGCGTCATTCAACGCATCATGGGCATCCCGCACGGGAAGATTCAAGTCCTTCATCACGGTACTAAAGCGTAAGTCAAGATTGACATTGCCCTGCTGGTGTGAAGGAGGGAGTTGGTGAAATTTGTAATCGTGGTAGAGCGCGGAAACCTCGATCTGCGGTTGGGGCAGTGGAATACCCAACATAGGCTGAACCGTTTGATTCAGCATAGCCACATCAAACTCCAAAAAATACCCCACCAAAGGACGGCTGCCAATGAAATGCAGCAACTGGCGCATGGCCTCCTGCACCGGTAGGCCTTGTGCCACATCCTGTTCCCGCAGACGGTGAATCCGAATACTCTCGGCGGATATGCCCCGCTCTGGGCGAACGAGCAATTCCAAACGCTGACTCGTCATAATGTGGTTGCCCACAATACGCACCGCCCCGATGGAAATGATCTCATCTTTGCGGACATCCAACCCCGTTGTTTCACAGTCAAGCGATACCCATTCGTTGGGAGGTGGATCGTCAAAGAGAAAAGAAAATTCCGGCACACGCAACTGGCGCGATAACCATTTGCGCTGTAAATTGCCCCATAAATTCATGCTTTTCATGACACGACATCCAAACGGAAGCGCAAGCGCAAATCAGCACGGAAACGCTTGACGACCCCCAATGTATCTTTCAACAAATCCCGCTCTAGGCTACCGATATGGGAAACATCGACCGTTCCAGTCACGGGTTTATCGGTATCCATTTCCATCAATCCCGCCTTCAGTTTCAACCCCATAAAGAAGTGCAGGCTTTGGGTGAGATCGGCTCCCATTTCGGCACTCAAATGCTCTTGTGCCACCAGCATCGCAATGCGGTCGGTGGTGCTGGTTTCCGTTAAACGATAGGCAAAGGCCAGACTGCGGATACCATGCACCAAGGGGAAAATCCCTTCTTTTTTCAAATTGAGGTGTTCGACCGTATCCCGCCCCAGCAAACGATTCCACCAGCCCGTGCTACTGCCAAACGCATCAATAGCAGAAGCAAAGCGTGCCAAAACAGCATCGTTATCGGTTGCAAGCTGCATCAATCCTTTTTGCACGTCTTGCAACAAGCTGCTATCACCGCATACGGTATGGGAATCCATGAAAATCGCCAGATTCATCAAACCATCTTCACTGGGCATCATCAGCCATTCACGGGTCATGCGGGTGAAATCCGCGACATTACCGCGCCACTGCGGGTTGTTGACCATGATTTTGCCGTTGCATTCGGGGTAGCCAAAACTCTCTAACGCCGCCGAGAATTGATCGCAGATCGCCCCCAGTTCACCCGGTGGCGTATAACCATCTCGCCAGATTAAACCGTTATCTTGGTCGGTTTTGAGAAGCTGCTCACCGCGTCCTTCGCTTCCCATCACAAATAAGCAGCTATTCGCCAATAATTCAGGGGGGGCAATCAGTTGCCATGTGCGTTCAAATAAACGGGCATTCAACTGCTGTACCAAGGTGGCGATTAAATGGACACGGGTTCCACTGCGGTAGAGCGATGCAATCATGCGCGTAATTTGGATCGCCGATTGGCGCAAGCCTTCCAAATCACGGGCATCTTCAATTTTTTCCGTAATCAAATGGGACTGGTTGGAGAGATAGCTAAACAAATCCATCGCTTCCAAAATACCCTGAATTTGCCCTTCGTCCATGACCACCAGACGGTGAACGCGGTGGCGTAACATCAAGGCCATCGCATCGCCCAACTGCTCATCGGGGCGCACGGTGACGAGCTTGAAGTTGGCAAATTGTCCGACACGCAAGGTGTTCAGCGGGTGACCATCCAACACCGCAACCTGCACCATAGTCGATGTAAAAATACCCATGCGGGATGGTGTGCTATGGGTATCCCGCACCAAAACGCTTTTCACCCGCTGCGCTTGGAATAAACGCACCACCGAGAGAATATCGGTATCCGCATCCACATACACGGCTGCACGCAAAAACGCCTCATCGACCCGTGCCATCGTGAGCGATTCCAACTCGTGCTGATTTTTGCGTGCGGCGATGGATTGCAGCTTGTCGCCCAAATCGGAGAATAACAAAGCACCAAACGTAGCGTTATCCGCAATCAACTCTTGAACCGCTTGCCGTTCCAGTTGATACGCCACCACTTCTTCCGTGGCGACAAAGCGGTGATGCGTTTTTCCTGCAATCAGCGCACGCCCATCAAAGCTATCGTTAGGGCCGTAGGTGGTAACAATGTCATCACCATCGTATTCGGTCACGAAACCTTTGATCAAAATGAAAAGGTGACTGGGTTCGATACCCTGATCCAAAATCGTGGTGTCTTGTCGAAAGTAAACGACATCCACACTGTCCCGTACCAGACGCTGCTCGTCTGAGGTCAGACAATCGAAGGGGGAGGAGGAGAAATTAAAGGCATTTGGCATGATTTCACCTTACGATTAACGAAAAAAAACCCGCTGTAAGCGGGTTTTTGGTTCAAGCAATCACAAAATTAAAACACAAAGAAAACAAAAATTTATTTGATTTTTGCTTCTTTGTATTCCACATGCTTGCGAGCTTTCGGATCAAATTTCATGATCAGCATTTTCTCGGGCATGGTTTTTTTGTTTTTGGTAGTGGTGTAAAAATGACCTGTTCCTGCGGTAGAGGTCAATTTGATTTTTTCGCGTCCGCCTTTGGTTGCCATGATGTGCTTCCTTTATGAAAATTAGGCTTGACCACGTGCGCGCAAATCAGCGAGCACGGAATCGATACCGTTTTTGTCAATCAAACGCAGAGCCGCGCTGGAAACGCGCAGACGAACCCAGCGGTTTTCCGATTCAACCCAGAAACGGCGGTATTGCAGGTTCGGCAGGAACCGGCGCTTTGTTTTGTTGTTCGCGTGAGAAACATTGTTTCCCACCATAGGCTTTTTGCCTGTTACTTCACATACGCGTGCCATGTGGAGACTCCATTGTCTTTCTAACAGCCAAGGCATTCAATGATGTTGCTTGCCTTGACCTCACCTCGCCAAAATAAAAAAGGGTGGCGGTAGCCCAGCCCTCCATTGTAGCGCGATTCGTGCTTTTTTCCGCTTTTATTCGTGCTGTTCTAAAAAGCGTTGGGCATCCAAGGCCGCCATACAGCCCGTTCCGGCACTGGTAATGGCTTGGCGATAGACGTGATCTTGCACATCCCCCGCCGCAAAAACACCCGCGACGCTGGTTTGGGTCGCAAAACCTTTCAAACCGCCTTGCGTCACGATGTAGCCGTTTTCCAATTCCAACTGACCTTGAAAAATCTCGGTATTGGGCGCATGACCGATGGCGATAAAGCATCCCGTCAGGGGTAAATCACTGGTGTTGCCATCATGAACATTTTTCAAGCGCACACCCGTCACACCCGAGGTATCGCCCAACACCTCATCCAGCGTGCGGTGGGTTTGGAGTTCGATTTTTCCACTGGCTACTTTGTCCATCAGCTTGTCGATGAGAATCGGCTCGGCCTTGAATTTGTCGCGGCGGTGAATCAAATGGACTTTGCTGGCGATATTGGAAAGGTACAACGCTTCTTCCACCGCTGTATTGCCGCCACCGACCACACAAACCACTTGATTGCGGTAGAAAAATCCATCGCATGTCGCGCAACCCGAAACGCCGCGCCCCATAAAAGCTTGCTCGGATGGCAGCCCCAAGTATTTAGCGGATGCGCCTGTAGCGATAATCAGGGCATCGCAAGTATAAATTCCACTATCACCGGTGAGGGTGAAAGGGCGTTTGGATAAATCAACTTGATTGATGTGGTCAAAAATAATTTCCGTTTTAAATCGTTCGGCGTGGTGTTGAAAGCGTTGCATCAGCTCGGGGCCTTGCACGCCGTTCACATCGGCTGGCCAGTTATCTACCTCGGTAGTGGTCATGAGCTGACCGCCTTGTGCGATGCCGGTAATTAAAACGGGATTGAGATTGGCGCGTGCGGCATAGACCGCTGCGGTATAACCCGCAGGGCCTGAGCCTAAAATTAAAACCTTGGCGTGTTGGGTGGGAGACATGAAACTTAGAGACCTTTTCAATGATTGAGACAGTCGTAGGAGTGTACATTTTGTCAAAACTCGCCAATGAATATTCGCTTAACAATAATAGGATTTGTCGATGACTATTCTTAGCAATCTGGATTTGATACGGAGGGTATCCTTGTTCACCATGTTGACCGACGAACAAGCGGTGACATTGGCAAACGTGGTGGTCAAACGACGCTTCAAAAATGGCGAGCTACTGGTAGAGCAGGGTAAGAAGTCTAATGCACTCTACATCATTTTGGCGGGACGTGTGCATGTCGTCATTACCGATGAGCGGGGGCGCGAGGTCATCCTCAGCGTTTTGACAGCGGGCGACTATGTGGGCGAAATGAGCCTGATTGATAACGAGCCCCATTCCGCCAGT
This sequence comes from uncultured Rhodoferax sp., assembly GCA_937863075.1. Lineage (GTDB taxonomy): Bacteria > Pseudomonadota > Gammaproteobacteria > Burkholderiales > Burkholderiaceae_C > Allorhodoferax. The sequence continues at coordinate 10,188 of CALMCD010000025.1, forward strand.
GTGGTGGTGGATCGGCAAGTCGATGCCCTCGAACTCAAGCGGGAAGATTTTATACGCTGCGTGAGTGAAAACATTGGTGTGGCACACTCTATCATGTACATGCTGGTGCAGCGTCTACGCCGTGCCAGTCACAAAATCAGCTCTCTGGCACTGGCGGGGGTGTATGACCGCGTGGCGCGTGTCCTCAAAGACAGTGCAACCCAGAATGAACACGGAGATTGGATCATCCGTGACAAAATTTCCCGCCAAGAAATCGCCAAAATGGTGGGAGCCTCCCGCGAGATGGTAAGTCGGGTGATAAAAGATTACGAAGAGCGGGGAATCGTCTGTCTTTTAGAAAATGGCACTTTTCAATTGAATACCCACCTTATCGAAACACATTGATTCGACGCATCGCTATGCAAACTTTTCAGACCACCAGACAGCCCCTCTATGCACCACGCAACAATAATCCGCCACCGGCTGGAATTGGGCGTTTTGCCCGAGAAATCAGTCTCTTTAGCGGGTTTGGTGTGCTGGTATGGTGGGCATTGAGCTTGTGGACGTATTCCAAAGAAGACGCAGCGTGGACTACCTCCGGTGAAAGCCCTGCGCTTCGTAATTTTTGCGGTACAACCGGCGCGTGGGTGGCAGATATCAGTTATTTTTTGTTCGGCGGCTCGGTGTGGTGGATATTGCTGGCCTTGTTTTGGCTGGGGTGGATGTTTTTGATTCAACGCGCCCCTGCCTCCGAAGAAGACATCGACAGCAGTGAATCCGATACGCCCCCATTTCAATTTCGACTACTGGCGTTTGTCGGTGGCATGATCCTGCTTTTGTGTGCCAGTACCACCTTGGAATGGTCGTGGTTATCGCGCATGGAAGGGCGTTTACCCAATCACAGCGGTGGTATTTTGGGCTACTCCATCGGCTTTTGGAGTGTTAAATTACTGGGGTTTTCGGAAATTGGACTGATTTCTATCGTGCTGATGCTGGTAGGAATGGCTTGGGTTTTCCATTTTTCATGGTTGCAACTTTCAGAATGGCTGGGTGCGAACTTGGAACATTTGCTTCAAATGATATGGCAGCGTTTGGAACAAATACGCGACCGTAAACTAGGACAACGCGCCATGCGGGAGCGTGAATCCAATATGTACGATGAGCGCGTGGGTATGCACGCGCCGCTTGCGCCCGCCAAGAGTCATAAGCATAAAGGCCAAGAGGCACAAGATTCGTCGTTGGATTCCAGCATCGACGAAGAATATCCCACTTGGGAAGAAGCCGAAGCCGCCGCAACCGAGGCCGCCGCCAAGCAAGCCGAGCAAGAAACGCTCAAAACCGCCGTAACCGAACCACCTGTACCGTTCTACCACCTGCCTTCGTTGGCGTTATTGGCACGGTCAGACCCTCCCGCAGCCACTGGTTCGAGCGGATTAGATAGCGATACCCTTGCCGCCACCGCGCGTTTGATCGAAAAAAGGTTGGGCGATTTGGGGGTGAAGGCCACGCTTGGTAATCCACAAACGGGGCCGCTCATCACCTCGTATGAAGTGGCACAAAACAACCCAAATAACTCTGGCAACGCCGATGATTCCGATAACACCGAGACCTCCAAGACCAATCTGGCGGACATCATCCACGATTTGGCTCGGAACCTGAATGTTCCCGCTATCCGTGTTGCCGATGGCAATAGTGCGGTGTTGGAATTGCCCAATGCCAAACGCCAAACCGTGGGGCTTGGCAGCGTTTTAGAGACCGTGGTTTGGCAAGAATCCGAATCTTTACTGACCGTGGCCTTGGGGCAAGATAGCATCGGTAATCCGATTGTGCTGGATTTGGCCAAAATGCCCCATGTCTTGATGGCGGGGGTGGACGGTTCTGGTAAATCCATGGGCATTCACACGGCGATCTGCTCTTTGCTTTTCCGCGCCGAAGCACGCGATGTACGCCTGCTGCTGATTGACCCCAAAATGCAAAAGCTGCCGATTTATGAAGGCATTCCGCACCTCATCACCCCAGTCGTCGAGGATGTGCAGCAAGCCATCAATAGCCTTGCGTGGTGCGTGGCGGAGATGAATTACCGCTACCAACTGATGCGCAAACTGGGCGTTTCCAGCATGGTGGAATTCAATCAAAAAATCATCCAAGCCAAACGGCGCGGCGAGTTGTTCTACTGCCCTGAAAGTCCCCGCAACCCCCGTCAACCGATGGGACATTTGCCCTACATCGTCATCGTCATCAACGAATTGGCCGACTTGATGGTGGGACACCGCAAACAAGTACAAACACTCATCGCATGTCTGGCGCAAAAGGCACGCGCTACGGGCATTCACCTCGTGGTGACCACCAAAAATCCCCATGACAACGTAGTCACTGAGTTGATACGCGCTAACATTCCGGCACGCATCGCCTTTCAGGTACATTCCCGCGTGGATAGCACGACCATTCTCAACACCCACGGAGCCGAAACCCTGTTGGGCATGGGCGATATGCTGTACCGCTCGGGTAACACCGAAACCATTGTGCGCGTGCATGGTGCATTCATCAGCATGGAGGAGATTCAAGCGGTGGTCAATCACATCCGCGACCAATGCCCCGTCCCCGACTATGTACCCCATGTGCTAGACACCCCCGTATCCTCCGCCCTCGAAACCATCGGAAAGGGTGAAGACGATCCGATTTACGAGCAAGTCATGATTTTCTTGTTGGATAAACAGATCACCAGCGCACCCGAATTGGAACGCCGATTCAAAATCACCCACCAACGTGCCATTGAATTATTGGCACAAATGGAAAAAACAGGGATTGTCAGCACCATGGGACACGCCGGTAAGCGCGATGTGCTAACGCAAAATTTCAGCTTAATCAACAATAAAAATGCCACACCCTAAATTCGCCCGCATTTCCTGCATTGCCCGTATCATCACTGCACTTTTAATAGCTACCGCTTCAATCACAGCAAGTGCGAGCGGGCAAAATGGCATCGAAAATTTGGAGACTTTCATCAAAAGCGTGAAGGCGGGGCGCAGTGATTTTGTGCAAACCGTGACACTTCCCGCCAAAGAAGGAAAACCCGAGCGTACCAAAACCAGCAGCGGTAGTTTTGAATTCCTACGTCCCCATCATTTTCGTTTTATTTACAAAAAGCCCTTTGAGCAAACCATTGTGGCCGATGGTCAAACCCTCTGGTTATACGATCCGGATTTGAATCAGGTTACCGCACGCAAACAGTCGCAGATATTAGCGAGTACACCGGCTGCGTTAATTGCCTCAGCGGTTGATATGAAATCGTTACAGGTCGATTTCACCCTGACCACACCACCGGATAGTGAAGGGCTTGCGTGGGTGCAGGCAACCCCCAAGAGTCGGGACAACCCTTTGCAATCCATTCGCATTGGTTTTCGCCAAGGTGATCTCGCCGTATTGGAGATGCTGGACAACTTCGGGCAACGCTCTTACCTGCGCTTTGGTGGGCTGGACACGGGAATTAAGTTGGATGCCAAAGCCTTTCAATTCAAACCCCCACCGAATGCCGATGTCATTCGACAATAAACCGCTTATCGCATTCAAAATGCCGTTTGTCAGCAGGCATAGGCGATCCAGAAAAATCGTGACAGACTCCCCTCTATGAAAAAATACCATCGTGGATTTACGTTAGTTGAAGGGCTTATTGTGATGGGCATTATTGGCATCATGGTAAGTATGGGGCTGCCTTGGTTTATCACCATCACCAAGTCGAGTACCATGACCAGCACCGTGAACAACTTTTTAGCCGATATGCGCTTTGCCCGTAGCGAGGCACTGCGGCGTGGTGGTGGCGTGGTCATGTGCCGCAGCAATGCACCCGAAGTCGCGACCCCCAAATGCAACGGCAACACCAATGCCACCACAGGCTGGCAAACAGGCTGGATTATTTTTCATGATCGTGATGGGAATGGCACTTTTCAGACAACCGATACGCTTTTGCGTGTACAAAGTCCCATCACCTCTATGGATAGCATTATTGACCCCAGCAGCAGCCCGTCTTACTCTTTTACGTTCTCACCAACGGGACGATTAACCGTTGCAACCGCTGCCACGCTGAATTTTGGTGGTGCTAGTTTTAAGAACTACCGCAATCCCGACAACATTTTTAATTTACAACGCGTTGTGTGTGTTGCCGCAACCGGACGCGCCCGTATTGCAGGCGATGGAACGGCAACATGCACATAAAACTCACTATGAATACCTATCAATCGACCCAAAAAGGCTCTTCATTGATTGAGGTGCTGATTGCTATTTTGATTCTATCGTTGGGTCTGCTCGCAATGGGGGGGATGCTTTCTATTGGGGTGTTGATGCCTAAATTATCGGGTTATCGCGCCACGGCAACCAATCTGGCATCGGGTCATGTGGACGCTATGCGTGCCAACCCCGGTGCATTTGCGGATGGTCAATACAGTGCCGCTTTGAATGAGACCAGTAGCTGGTCTTCCAATGCAATTCCCGTTTCTTCGGGGAATTGCAGTTTTACCGGAACCAAATGCACCGCTCAAACATTGGCAGCAGCCGATACCAATATCTTTCGCAATGCCGTGCGGCGCGAATTGCCCGCAGGTGATATTGTGGTGCGTTGTAGTACCAATCCCTGTACATCGGTTTCTTTTGGTGAAATCTGGGTTATCTGGAAAGAACCCGCCAGCGTACTCGATATAAACAGTGATGATACTTGCCCCGCCACTGCGCTTTCTGTTTACACCAACCCCAAACCCAAGTGTCTTTATGTCCGATTCCAAATTCAATAATTTCTCTAAGCGGCGGGTGACTCAGGCGGGTTTCTCGCTGATGGAATTGATGATTTCACTAACCATTGGGTTGGTGATTACGGTTGCGGCACTTTCGGCTTATGTGGCATCTTCTGGCGCGGGTCGGGTTGCCGATGCGCAATCCCGCATGAATGAAGATGCCCAAGCGGCCCTCTCTACCTTGAGCCAACAAATTCGGCTTGCGGGTTCCAATCCGGTGCAGGTAAGTCGCGTCTATCCGTTCCGCCGCAATCCCGTGTATTCGTTCACTTACGCAGGGGGAACTTCCACGGCGTATATACCGCTTCCTTATACGGTGACGCTTCCCACCTTTTCTCCCAGCACTTACACCTTATCGGGTTTTGCAATGAGGGGGTGCGATGGTGCATTCAGCAACATTACGGCAACCAATACACTGGATGCCCTCACCTGCGGGGGAACCAGTACCTTGCCCGACTCCATCGCGGTGAGCTATGAATCGGATCGCTACAACAGCGTTAGTGTGAATAGTCGCCCCAGCGATTGTTTAGGACAAACACTCCCCATCGCTGCAACGGTTACCATTGGCTCGACCATCACTGTGCCGACCAATACCACTATCACACTGGCTGATAACCGCTTTTACATCGCCAATCAACCCAACCGCAGCCCGACCGTGCCAAGCCTTTACTGTAAAGGTAACGGTAATACCGTCCCCCAACCACTGGTTGAAAATGTAGAAGATATGCAAATCACCTACGGCGTGGTGAGTACCACGGACACCAGTGAACAAAGTACCATCGCAGGCTATCTCACGGCACATGGGGTGGAAACCGAAACCAGTTTGGCCGCATTGGCCAATTCGGTGCGTTGGGGTCGGGTCTTGAGTGTGCGTATTTGTATCGTCGTGCGTAGCGAAACGCCCGTAGCACCCGATGCTGACTCAGCCAAGTATTACAAATGCGATGGCACATTGGACAGCACGAAAACCGATTTGCGCCTACGCCGCGCCTATTCGACCACCGTTGTTTTGAGGAATCGACGCTCATGAAGCACCTACCCCCCATTCATTTATCCTCCCCACCACGCCAACAACAGGGGATTGTGCTGGTGGTGGCATTGATTATGCTGGTGATTATTTCACTGTTTACCGTCACCAGCATTCGTTCCGCCATCTCCTCGGAAAGCGTGGCGAACAATACCCGTATTGTGGAGTTGGCCACACAAGCGGCGGATATTGCCCTGCGTCACTGTGAAAAATCGGCGGTGCGTGCCTTGAAAGATTTGGCAGGATTTGGCGACATCAATACGACTACCGCGTGCAATAGCAATGACAATTACCCTTACCAAGGTTTTGATACGACCTTGGGAACCGTCGATGCAAAGGTCAATCAATGCGTGAAAGCTGCTGTAGCTGGAGGAGCAACCACCATTTCCGCCACCAAAACCGTGGCAACCCCCCAACAAATTATTTGGGGCGGAAACGGTAGAGAATGGCAAAACACTGCGACATGGGATAGCAATACAACCCGAACCTTTGTTTTGCCTTTAAGCATGGTCGGAACGGCTACGTTCAAACGTCCGCCTGAATGTATGGTCGAATCCCTCACCGGAGCAAGACCTACTGGTGCGGGAACCGGACGCTTTACGGCTTCTTTTATCGTCACAGCACGCGGTTTTGGCCCCGATGTAGCAGCAGCAGACGCGAACCGCTCACGCCCCGTAGGAACCGAGATTTGGTTGCAATCAACGATTGAATACGATTGATACGATCCACGGCCCATTTGGATCGATCCAGCACAGAAATCATGATAAGAAAGGAAGTTTTATGACAAACATCCCCTTTACCCGCATTGCCCTTGGTGTCGCACTGTTGTGCGCCCAAGCTGCTTTTGCAGAACCTGCCCAAAATCCGCTTTTAACACGCGGTAGTATGGTGGAGCCGAATATCGTTTTTATGATTGATGATTCGGGTTC
>CALMCD010000026.1 GCA_937863075.1 uncultured Rhodoferax sp.
TGTACGACATCACGGTATTCGGTGCCGAGCCGCACCCGAATTACAACCGTATCCTGCTGTCACCCGTGCTAGCGGGCGAACAAACCTTGGATGAGATCGTTCTCAATCCGTGGGAGTGGTACACCGACAACCACATCACCCTGCATGCAGGTAAAAAAGTGGTGGAAGTGGATCGCGTGCGCCGTATTGTGCGTGCCGATGATGGAACCGAAGCCGAATACGACCGCTTGCTGATCTGCACAGGTTCCAACCCCTTCATCTTGCCGATTCCGGGTAAAAATTTGGAAGGTGTTATCGCCTACCGCGATATTGCCGATACCAATGCCATGATTGAAGCCAGCGAAAAGTATAAAAACGCCGTCGTGATTGGCGGCGGTTTGCTGGGCTTGGAAGCGGCGAATGGTTTAATGCTGCGCGGTATGAATGTCCATGTTGTCCATATTTCGCCTTGGTTGATGGAGCGCCAGTTGGATGAAGTCGCAGGCAAGATGCTGCAAAAATCGCTGGAAGACCGGGGTTTGAAATTCTGCATGGGTGCGCAAACCCAAGCGCTGGTAGCGGGTGACAATGGGCGCGTGACAGCCGTCCAATTCAAAGACGGTAGCGAAGTCGCAGCGGATTTGGTGGTGATGGCGGTGGGCATTCGCCCCAATACCGAATTGGCAGAAAGCATGAAGCTGCACGTTAATCGCGGCATCGTGGTCAACGACACCATGCAAACCGTGACCGATGCCCGCATCTACTCGGTGGGTGAATGCGCGGCGCATCGCGGTATCGCTTACGGTTTGGTCGCGCCGTTGTTTGAACAGGCCAAAGTAGCCGCCAACCATCTCGCGCAGTTGGGCATTGCACGCTATACGGGGAGTTTGACTTCCACCAAACTCAAAGTAACGGGTATTGATTTGTTCAGCGCGGGTGACTTCATGGGCGGAGCCGACCACGAAGAAATCGTGATGAGCGACCCATTCGGCGGTGTCTACAAAAAACTCGTTATCAAGGACGATAAGCTCGTCGGAGCCTGCCTCTACGGTCACACGGTGGATGGAAGCTGGTATTTCAAATTGTTGCGCGATGGCCGCAGCGTGAACGATATCCGCGACAAATTGATTTTTGGCGAATCCAATATCGGCGATGTCGGACACGAAGGCCACAACCAAGCTGCCTCCATGCCCGATGAGGCCGAAGTCTGTGGCTGCAACGGCGTAACCAAGGGAACCATCTGCAAGGCGATTAAAGAAAAAGGGTTGTTCACGCTGGATGAAGTGCGTAAGCACACCAAGGCCAGTGCGTCGTGCGGCTCGTGTACCGGATTGGTCGAACAGCTTTTGATGTTCACAGCGGGCGGCGATTATTCCGCCACGCCCAAAATGAAAGCCATGTGCGGTTGTACCGACCATAGCCACCAAGCGGTGCGCGATGCCATTCGCAGCAGCAAACTCACCACCATTGCCGATGTCTTCCAGTTCATGGAATGGAAAACCCCCAATGGCTGCGCCACCTGCCGCCCCGCCATCAATTACTACCTGATTTCGACATGGCCGAAAATAGCCAAAGACGATCCACAAAGCCGTCTCATCAACGAACGCAGCCACGCCAATATCCAAAAAGATGGAACCTACTCGGTCGTGCCACGTATGTGGGGCGGTGAAACCTCTGCGGACGAATTGCGCCGGATTGCCAACGCGGTCGATAAATACAAAATTCCTACCGTGAAGGTCACGGGCGGTCAGCGTATCGACTTGTTGGGTGTGAAGAAAGAAGACCTCATCAACGTCTGGAAAGACATCGGAATGCCCTGCGGTCACGCCTACGCCAAAGGCTTGCGTACCGTGAAAACCTGCGTGGGGAACGAATGGTGTCGCATGGGTACGCAAGACAGTACCCAAATGGGCAAGGATTTGGAAGTGGCACTGTGGCGCATGTACGCTCCTCACAAAGTGAAACTCGCCGTATCCGGTTGTCCTCGTAATTGCGCCGAAGCAGGCATTAAAGATGTGGGTGTGATTGGTGTCGATTCAGGTTGGGAGCTGTATGTCGCGGGCAATGGCGGCATCAAAACCGAAGTCGCGCATTTCTTCTGCAAGGTTAAAACACCGGAGGAGGTGTTGGAGTATTCCGGCGCGTTCATTGAACTCTACCGCCAAGAAGGATGGTATTTGGAGCGCACCTGCCACTACGTCAACCGCGTGGGGCTGGATTATGTGAAGAAGAAGATTCTGGAAGATAACGCAGGCCGTAAAGCGTTGTGGGAACAACTGCAATTTGCACTCGATGGTGAACCCGATCCTTGGTTTGAATTGACCAAAGCCGAAGTAGATGTACGCCAATTCACGCCAGTGGAAAGCGTAGGAAGCGTAGCGGCTCTGTAATCACCCTCACCCTAACCCTCTCCCACGGGGAGAGGGAATAGAACTGCATAACTTGGATATTTGGAAAATTCAATGAAAAACTGGAAAGAAATTTGCGCCGTAACCGATATTCCCCTGCTGGGCGCACGCCGTGTGGCACGGGAAAAAGGCTTGGATGTTGCCATTTTCCGCACCAGCACCGATGAGATATTTGCCCTGTTAGACAGTTGCCCCCATAAAGGTGGCCCGCTCTCGCAAGGCATTTTGTTCGGTAATGCGGTGGCCTGCCCGCTGCACAATTGGACGATTGGCTTGGATACGGGCAAAGCCAAAGAACCCGATGAAGGTTGTACACCCTCTTTCGCGGTTCAAGTCCAAGATGGCAAGGTGTATTTGGATGCGGATGAGTTGGTAACCTTGGCAACAGACATCACCCGCCCTATCGCAGGCCCTGCGCGCCGTAGTGCGTGTGTCCATCCATGACACCGCTTTCTGAAAGCCAGTTCACCGCATCGACCTGCCCTTACTGCGGCGTGGGATGCGGTGTGATTATCGAATCACGCGGCGATACCATCGTCAATGTGCAGGGTGACCCGAATCATCCGGCGAATTTTGGTCGCCTGTGTACCAAGGGTTCAACCCTGCATCTCTCGGCAGCCCAGCCCATTCAAGTGCAAACGCGCTTGCTGAAGCCGCAGATGCGGTTCAATCGGCAAGAGGCTTTCTCGGATGTGCATTGGGATTCCGCGCTGAACCATTGCGCCGATACCTTTGCCCGCATTATTCAAGAACACGGGGCGGATGCCGTGGGGGTGTACGTTTCGGGGCAACTGCTGACCGAAGACTATTACGTTTTCAACAAGCTGGTCAAAGGCTTGATGGGAACGAATAATATCGACACCAATTCCCGCCTGTGCATGAGCAGTGCCGTAGCTGGCTACAAACAAACACTGGGAGCCGATGCCCCCCCCGCTTGCTACGATGACGTGAACCATGCCGATTGCTTGTTCATGGTCGGTAGCAACGCCGCATGGTCGCACCCGATTTTGTTCCGCCGGATCGAAGACGCGAAGAAAAACAACCCCGCGATGAAAATCATCGTGGTCGATCCGCGCAAAACCCAAACCGCTGAAATTGCCGATCTATTCCTACCGATTCAACCCGGAACCGATATTGCACTCTTTCACGGGATGTTGCACATCATGCTGTGGGAAGGGTGGATCAACCCCGCCTACATCGGTAATCATACCGTGGGGTTTGATGCGCTCAAGGCCACGGTTCACGACTACACGCCCGACCATGTGGCGCAGATTTGCGGCATCAGCAAGGCCGACTTGCGCGAAGCCACCCGCCTTTTTGCCACCAGCCCCAACACCTTGAGCTTGTATTGCCAAGGGTTGAACCAATTCCGCAGCGGAACGGCGAAAAATGCGTCCCTCATCAACCTGCATTTGGCGACGGGGCAAATCGGTCGTGCGGGCGCAGGGCCTTTTTCGCTTACCGGACAACCGAATGCGATGGGCGGGCGCGAGGTGGGAGGCATGGCGAATCTGCTATCCGCCCACCGCGACCTTGCCAACCCCGACCACCGCGCTGAAGTTGCCGCACTATGGGGCATTCCCACCGTGCCGGAAAAAGCGGGTACAACCGCAATCGAAATGTTTCAAGCCGCCGCACGCGGTGAGATCAAAGCACTGTGGATTGTGTGTACCAACCCCGCGCAGTCCATGCCCGATCAGGTCACGGTGCGCAAAGCGTTAGAACGTGCCGAATTGGTCGTGGTACAAGAAGCTTTTTCCACCACCGCGACCTGCCAATACGCCCATGTGCTGCTACCCGCAACCACTTGGGGCGAGCGGGTCGGAACGGTAACGAACAGCGAACGCCGCATCAGCCGCGTGCGTGCTGCCATCCCCCCGATGGGGCAAGCGCGGCATGATTGGGAGGTTGCGATTCGCTTTGCCCAGCAACTGGAAAAGTTATTACCGCAATCCCCCCAAGGCCTGTTTGACGATTACCTACAGACCACCGATGAAGCCAGTGCCGAAGCGATTTGGAATGAACACCGCGACAGCACACGCGGGCGTGACCTCGACATCACCGGACTATCCTACGCCTTGCTGGAAGAAAAAGGCCCCCAACAATGGCCTTTCCCAGACGGTGCGAGCGTGGGTAAAGCCCGTTTGTACGCCGATGGCATCTTCCCGACTGCCGATGGCAAAGCACGCTTTGTGAATGCGCCGTACCAGCCCGTTGCCGAACCGCGTGAAGCGCGTTTCCCGTTCTCGCTCATCACCGGACGGCTGCGCGACCAATGGCATGGCATGAGCCGAACCGGTAATTTAGGACGCTTATTCGCCCATGTGCCGGAACCCGTCATTCAACTGAACCCGCAGGATATGGCACGCCGCCAACTGAAAGAAGGCGATTGGGTGCAAGTCGCCAGCCGACGCGGTGCGGTGGTGCTTCCGGTACAAGCCAGCGCGGAAATGGGTTTATCGCAAGCGTTTATTCCCATGCACTGGGGCGATGAATTTTTGGGCGGTCGGGATAGCGAAGGCTCGCCTTTGCTCGGCATCAACGCCCTGACGACACCGACTTTCTGCCCCAGTTCCAAGCAACCCGAACTCAAGCACACCGCCGTCCGAATCACCAAGATGGATTTGCCGTGGTCGCTACTCGCACTGGCGTGGCTGAAACGTGACGATGCGTGGCGGGTGCGTGAAGCACTGAAAACGCAGATGCCGCAATTTGAATTTGCCACCTGCGTGCCGTTTTCCAACCAGTTGCCGTTAGAAAAAGCGCACGATGAGCGGGTGGGCGTGCTATTCCGCGCCGCTGGCAACGCACCGCCCAGCGATGAATTGCTGGCGTGGTTTGAAAAAACGCTCGGCCTTTCGGGGGTGAACGTGCTGCGCTACCACGACCGCAAAAAGCACCAGCACCGCGCCATCCGCATCGTCGAAGTGAATGGCGACCGCCAGATTGACGGCTTGCTACTCAGCGGCGATACGCGCTCCGAGGCATGGATTAAAGCCCTGCTGCAATCCGAAAGCTCCGCCACGCCCTACGGCAACCTCCTGCTCTTGCCCAGCGCCACGCCGCCCGTAGCCGTACAAGCGCCCAGCCCGCAAGTGTGTTCGTGCTTTAGCGTGAATGTGGATTCGATTCAATCCTGCCTAAGCCGCCATGCCGATGCAGCAGGTGATGTTGGTAGCGGCGATTGGCTGTTAAGCAAACTGCAAACCGAACTGAAATGCGGCACAAACTGCGGTTCTTGTGTGCCGGAATTGAAGAAGATTATTCGGGAGAGTTCTTCGGTTGCGGCGTGAATTTCATCCACCGATTCCATAAACGCTAATCGCTCACTCCCCCCGAACCACCCACCCCGCCAACACCGCCTCCAGCCGCGCCGTTTCCGCAGCAAGGCGGGATTCGAGGGCGAGGCGGCGGGCTTGTAAGGTGTCGTTTAAGGTGGATTCGCCCAAACTGTACGCGCGGGTTTGCAGCGTGGCACTGCGTTGGGCGAGGGTATGAACCGCTTCCAGCCGTTGCCATGCCGCGTGGCTTTGTACGGCGGATTCGGTGGCTTGCCAGAGTTGCGCTTCCACCTCTTTGCGCGTTTGTTCTAGCTGGTGCTGGGCGGCATCGGATTCGGCTTGGGCGGATGTGGCATCGGCTCTGCGGCCTGCTCCGCCCAGAGGAATCGACACGTATACCCCGACTACTTTTTCTTGCCCATCCCGCTCGCTGGTAGCACGTACCCCGAAGGTAGGGTCGGTCACGCGGTCTTGCCCCACGCGCGTGGCACGCAGTTGGGCGTGTTGGGCTTGGGCGCGTGCCAGTGCGAGCGCGGGATGTTTGTCGACCCGCGCGGCAATCGTTTCCGCATGGGGTGGTGAGGGCGATTCTTTAGCGGGTTCAGGAACGGGCAACGGCATACCCGCCAACGCCGGATAGCGTCGATGCAGCGCACGCACCAGCGCATCGGCACGCGCACGGGCTTGCACGGCGGTGGCTTGGGTGCGGGCGTGGTCGGCTTGGGCGGCGATGGCCTCCATCGGCGCAACCTCTCCGGCTTTCACGCGCTTTTCTACGGTTTCAAGCTGCTGGGCAGCAAGCTGGGCTTGCTCGGTCAGAATTTGGGCGATGCGGTCTTCGCGCTGCACTTCCATCCAGTCGGTGAGCAAGGTGCGCCGCGCTTCATACAACGCTTTGCTGCGCGATAGATGGGCGATTTGTACCACCCATTCCGCCAACTGCGCATCGGTATCGACCTTATTCGGCCAACGCGCGGTGGTTTCCAAGCCCAACTCGTATTCAGAATACTGAATGCCCGTTGCCGTTTCACGCCGCTGCTGGGCGGACGCTTTCACGTTCCATTCATACGCACCGGCACGCAGCCGCTCGGCATTCGATTGGGCGGCGGTAATGGCCGCATCCGCCGCGCGAATAATGGGCAGTTGGGTTAATACCGTGTCGATATTTTCTGCCGCAGAAAAAGATGGAAGCAAGCCAAACACCGCACCCATCGCGTAAAAAATGCTATGTTTTTTGAAGTTATTGAATTTTTTTAACTTATGCTGCATGGTGGCTTTTCCCCAATTTTCCAAAGGCCAGCAAAGGCACGACCCAGTAGGTGATTTGCGGTGAATCAAAATCGGCTTGTAGCACGGCGATGAGGGAATCGACTTTCGATTGCTCCATCGCTACCTGCACCACCACACGCTGGGCGCGGCCTTGCACCCGCTCCATCGCCGATGCCAATTCCACATGCAGCCCCATGCCCTGCGCCTTCAGCACGGTAAAACCGCGTGCCAAATCGGGATCGGTCATCAGGGTATCCAGCACTTCCTCTTCCAGCGAACTGGGTAGCGTGAGGGTTAAAAGGCAATCGGGAGCGTTCCCGTTGGAATGGATGTTGTAATTCATTGACGGTTTGGGAAAAAATGGCGGTACAAAATCGGCAGTAGCACCAAGGTTAATAAGGTGGAGCTGACCAAGCCGCCTATCACCACAATCGCCAAGGGGCGCTGAATTTCCGACCCCGGCCCCGTGGCCAGCAGCAGCGGAATCAAGCCCAGCGCGGTGATGCTGGCGGTCATCAAAACGGGGCGTAATCGGCGTAACGCACCTTGCCGCACCACCTCGCCAATCGCCATGCCGCGTGCTGCCAATTGATTAAAACAGGTTATCAACACCAGCCCGTTCAACACCGCAATCCCCATCAGCGCGATAAAGCCAACCGAAGCCGGAACGGAAAGGTATTCGCCCGTCACCGCCAATGCCACCACGCCACCGATCAAAGCCAGCGGGATATTGGCAAACACCAAAAACGCCTGCCGCAACGAGCCGAGCGTGGCAAACAGCACACCCACAATCAATGCCAACGCCAGCGGAACTACCAACGCCAACCGCGCCGCCGCCCGTTGCTGGTTTTCAAACTGCCCGCCCCACGTCAGGCTATAGCCCGCAGGTAACGGCACATCCCGCGCGACGGTGGCTTTGGCTTCTTCCACAAACCCGACCAAATCGCGCCCACGCACATTGGCACGCACCACCGACATGCGGGACGATTGTTCCCGCTCGATTTTGACGGGGCCATCGGTCACCACCAATGTCGCCACATCGCTCAACGCCACCGTGCGACCATCCGCCAGCGGCAAACGCAACTGCATGAACAGTTCCGGCGAGAGGCGCAATTCCTCCCCGCCCCGCACCACCAGCGGCACGCGCCGCGCGTCTTGCATCACCACGCCGACCCGATTGCCTTCCACCAGCGTGCGCAAATCATTTTGAATTTGTTCAGCGGTCAGCCCTAAACGTCCGGCGGCAATGCGGTTGATTTCCACTTTCAGGTATTGAACGCCCGCATTTTGCGCGGTAATTACGTCTTCACTGCCTTGGATTTTTTGCAGGGTTTGCACGATTTTTTCGGCAATTTGCGCCAATTCATCGGCATTTGCGCCAAACACTTTCACCGCCAGATCGCCCCGCACGCCAGAAAGCATTTCCGAGGTGCGCATTTCAATCGGCTGCGTAAAACTCACATTGATCCCCGGAATGCCTTCCGCCACTTTGCGCAGGGCATCGACCAATTCTTCTTTGGTTTGAAAACGCCATTCGCTGTGCGGCTTCAGCACCAAGAAGGTATCGGTTTCATTCAAGCCCATCGGGTCAAGCCCCAGCTCGTCCGAACCCACGCGGGCGACGATATTTTGCACTTCCGGCACTTCTCTCAAAATACGCTGCTGCAAGGCCAAATCGGTGGCGGCGGATTGCGCCAAGTGGATGGACGGCAATTTTTCCACCTGCATGATGATGTCGCCCTCGTCCAGCGACGGCATAAACGATTTGCCGATAAACGGAAACAGCGCAACCGCCCCCGCCAGTGCCACCACCGAGGCCACGACCACCGCGCGGGCATGGTTCAACGCCCAGTCCAGCAAGGGGGTATAAGCCGCTTCCAGTTTGCGCACCAGCCACGGCGTACCGTGATGTTCCGCCTTCAATGCCACCGAAGCCAATACCGGAATCACCGTAAACGATAGTAAAAGCGATGCCCCCAGCGCAAACACAATCGTCAGCGCCACGGGGCTGAACAATTTACCTTCCAAGCCCTGCAAGGTCAGCAGCGGCAAGAACACAATCATGATGATGAACACACCTGCCGCCACGGGCGTTGCCACTTCCTGCGTCGCGCGGTAGAGGTTATGCAGGCGTGGCAATTGATTGGGCGGATGGGCTTCGATGTTTTCCACCACCACCACGGCGGCATCGACCAGCATACCAATCGCAATCGCCAGCCCACCCAAGGACATCAGGTTAGCCGATAGCCCCCAACGCTGCATCAGCACAAAGGTGGCTAACGCCGACAAGGGCAAAATCAACGCCACTACCAAGGCCGCCCGCAGGTTGCCCAAAAACAGCAGCAGCAACACCAGCACCAGCACAATCGCTTCCGCCAACGCTTTGGTGACCGTGTTCACAGCGCGGCTGACCAAATCGCCCCTATCGTAAAACGGCACAATGGTGATGCCTTTGGGTAAGGATGATTGTAGTTCGTTCAATTTTTCTTTCACGTCATGCACCAGCTTTTGGGCATTCGCGCCACGCAGACCCAAAACAAGCCCTTCAACCGCCTCACCTTTGCCATCTTTGGTCACCGAACCGTAGCGGGTCAAGCTACCGAGTTGCACAGTCGATACATCGCCAACGCGCACCGTAGCTGCATTGGTAGCTCCCGTATTGATAGCAATCATCCGCACATCATCCAGCGTTTTGACGCTGCCTTCACTGCGCACCAAGAGCGATTCTTCCCCGCCCGATAAACGACCCGCGCCATCGTTGCGGTTGTTCGCGCCCAAGGCTTCTTGCAACTGCGATAACGACACTTTTCGCGCCGCCAACGCCGCCACATCGGGCACGACCTCAAAGGTTTCCACGCTACCGCCCAACACGTTCACATCCGCCACACCCGCAATGCCGCGCAAACGAGGGCGAATCACGAAATCGAGCAATTTACGTTTTTCCGCGAGCGTTGCATCGCCTTCCAGCGTGAACATAAACATCTCGCCCAAGGGCGTGGTGATGGGCGCGAGTCCTCCGGTTAAGCCTTGCGGCAACTCGCCCATCACGCCCGAGAGCCGTTCGCTGACCTGCTGACGCGCCCAATAAATATCGGTTCCATCGGCAAAATCCAGCGTAATGTCGGCAATGGCGTATTTGCTTTGCGAACGCAGCATGACCTGCCCCGGAATGCCGAGGAGTTCTTGTTCAATCGGCGCAACAATGCGGGATTCGACTTCTGCCGGAGTCATACCCGCCGCCTTCAAAATGATTTTGACCTGCGTGGTGGACACATCGGGGAAGGCATCAATCGACAAATCCCGAAACGCCAACGCACCCGCCACCAGCAAAACCAGCGACAAAACCAGCATCAACAAGCGCTGGGACAAAGAAAAAGCTATGAGACGTGAGAGCATTATTGACCACCCGCCACACCACTTGCCTCAGCCGCCCCTAAGCCCATCCACGCGCCTTTGAGGGCGGCGATTCCTTGCACGGCGATGGCATCACCCGCCCGCACGTCCTCCACCGCAACGGGAGCAAAGCCCTGCGGCTTGCGGACAAAAGCATAGGCTTTTCCATCGCGCTGCACAGTCGCCGAAGCGGGCACATGCACTGTATTAACAGTATTCACGGTATTTGCCGTATTCGCCGAACTTTTCACCGAGGCCTGCACGAATTGGTTGATCCGCAAACAAGGCTCGGTAGACTGAAAATCGGCACGCAGCACAACCGATTGGTTATTGGCGTTCACCGATGGCGCAATCGCCGCCAATCGCGCAGGGGTACGGCAACCTTCCAGCGTGATGCTGTCGCCCACCCGCAGCGTCCGCGCTTGGGCGAGGGTGGCTTGCAACTCCACCGCCAGCAGCCCCGCACGCGCGATGCGTAACACGGGCATTCCCATTTCGACACGCTGCCCGGGAGTAGCCAATACCTCCATCACCGTACCCGCCACCGCTGCATTCAACGCCAACAGGGGCTGGTTTGATTCGGCAACACCGCCCGCCAACTGCATCGCCTGCCGACGTTCCGCTGCGATGGATTGGGCAATTTCATATTGATTACGGGTTTCTTGCAAGCGCACTTGGGCGATTAGGCCTTCGGCGGCAAGCTGTTCATCACGCTGCAATTTGGCTTGGGCGAGCTTGGCGTTGGACTGGGCTTGCCGCGTATCGCGCTGCCATTCCAGCAACTGCGAACTCATCAACCGCGCCACCGTTTGCCCCGCCCGCACGCTTTGCCCGACCCCCACGCCAATATCCTGCACCACGCCTGCCAAGGGCGCACTCACGACCATCGTTGCTTGCGGCGGCAAAATCACCGTGCCTTGAAAGGTGACGGCATCCCGCGCCGCGCCATTCGATCCCGCCCCCACGATGTGGGTTTGCACACCCGCCAGTTGAATTTGCGAAGCCGACCATGCAATGAGGGGAGGCGCATCTTTTTTGATCGCATTTTCTGCGTGGACTACGGGCGCTACCGGCAGTATTGCCATGCAAGCGATAACAATCAGACGAATCGAAACCATTGGGGACACCATTAAAAAAAGCCTTTCACGCACCAACGCGAAAGGCTTAGGCTAAAGCACCTAGATTAATGCTTTCTTAAGAAGAAAGCAACGATCTTTCCATCTTCTTTATCTTCTCTATCTTCTACTTCCCTGCCTCTACTTTCATGCGGGGGTTGGGAACTTCGCCGAATATCTCAGGGGCATACATCGCTTCAACCCGTGATGGGGGCAACGAGAACTCCCCTGCATTATTCAAGCGAATGGTGTATTCCATCTTGATAACGCCCTTGGGCAGGTATTCGTAATAGCTGCGGAAGGCTTCAAAACTGCGCTCCTCAAACGCCGGCCAATTATTGCCATCACGCTTCTCGCCTTGGGTGGCGATTTCGCTATCACGCCCTAAACCGCTACCCAAGATGGTGGCTCCGGTAGGAATGGGGTCGTTAATTACCACCCACGTCATATCGGTGCTGGCGTTGACTTCCAGTGTGATACGCAGCATATCGCCACGGCTATAGCTACCGGCGGGCAAACCTTTGTTGGCTTGTTCGATGGGCGTAATGGTTTTCTTGATTTGATAACCCGCATTGAACGGCGCAGTCACCGGAACAGCGGCTAAGGATTGCAATGTCAGCCACGGTTTGCCGCTACCTTGGTGGGTGACGGTCAAATTACCCGCTTTGCCCCACGGCAGGAACATGGAACGCTCGGATTTATTCCATTCCACCGAAGCAGCCGCCGAACCCAAATTCGCCTTGGTACTACCACCCACGGGAGTCGATTCAAATTTAGCTGAGAATTTATCCAACGCCAAGCCGCCCCACAGATTCGCGGTGGTGGTGTGCCATGCACCATTTTTCTGACGGCTGATGAAACCATTGGCAAGGCGACCCATATCGTCTTTCCACGCCGGATCGTCCATCACCGCCAACAGCAAGCGGGCGGTATTGACATCACCGTTTTGCATGAGCCACCACCAATAATCGTCCCGCTCGGTCGAGAAAATCATTTTCGTGCCTTGGTAACTAATGCGGCTGCGCAGAATTTGCGTGGCTTCTGCCAAATGCTTGGCGCGTTCGGGAACGTCTTGCACGCGGCGCAAAATGTTGTACCAGTCAATCACCGTATGCGTAGGCCATTGGTTGGGCGTGATGGCGATACTGCCCACCATGCGCCCTTGCGCCTTGCCGTAGCGTGACAGTGCTTCCAGTGCCGCGATCTTGCGCATATCCAAATCCTTGCGCGGACTCCAGAAATCGCGCTGGATACGGCCTTCAATGAAGCTAATCAAACCGCGTTCCATTGGTTCACGCACTTCGGCACTCAAGGCAAAGGCGGGGTTGATGCCCGATGCTTCGTGCGTTGCTGCCAGCAAGTACGCGGTCAGGGTGTCGCTACCGCGATTGCCATCGCCATTGCGGGGCGGGAAGTAGTTGGCTAATCCATCGCTATCCAAATAGCTGGGGATTTGTGATGCCACGGTTTGCCACAGTTTGCCATCGCGCAGCCCGACCGATTTACTGGTTTTTTGCTCCAAACACGCAAATGGATAGTTGATAAACCAATCTTTCACCCCGGGCAACCCTTCCGCGAGTCGGGGTTGCAGGGACATTTTCAAACCACCGCGATTCGGTAACGATTCGGCAGGTTGGTTCACATCCCAGCTCAAGGCTTTATCCAATTGCACCAGCGTGGCTTGCCGCACGGTAATCGGCACGGCGGGAATGATGCGCTGAGTCACCTTCAAACCATCGCGTGCGCTGCCGAGGCTGTCTTTGGCTTCAATCTCCCATTCCAACGCCTCGACGCGGTTTTGCAGCGATTGCACGGGCGCGGTCACCATCCAAGCCACTTCGCGCGATTCACCCGCTGGAATATCCACCGTTTGCGGTTTCAATTCGACCAGTGTGGCGCGTGGTTTCACGTCCACTTTCATCGCTTGCTGCGTGGTATTGCGCAGGGTGACGGTGGCGCGGAATTGATCTTCTTCGCGCACCAAAGGTGGCAAACCGCTGATGATTTGCAAATCCTGCGTCGTGCGGATGCTGGTTTTACCCGTTCCAAACAGCCCCGTAGCGGCATCCGCCACCACCACGATTTGGAAGGTGGTTAGTGCATCGTTCAACGGCACAATAACCGAGGCTTGCCCATTGGCATCCAGCTTCACACTGGGATTCCACAGCAGCAGGGTATCGAGCAATTCGCGCGAAGCCCCTTTACCACCACTACCCCCCGCCGGAATCGCCTTTCGTCCATAGTGCCGTCGACCGATGATTTCCATTTGCGCGGTCGAAGTTTCTACGCCCCACGAACGGGTTTGTAGCATGGCATCCAGCAAATTCCAACTTTCATTGGGTCGCAGTTCGAGCAATGCTTGATCGACCGCCGCCAATGCCACTTCCGCATTCGCAGCCGGCTGGCCATTGGGCAATTTCACCTGAATGGTGACTTGTGCCTTGCCGCGCACCGGATAGCTTTCTTTGTCCGCTTTCACGTTCACCGCCAGTTGGTGCGCTTGCGTGCCGACACGGATTTCTGCCACGCCCAAGCGGTAGGCGGGTTTGCTCAAATCGACCATCGCGGTCGGGGCAACGTATTCTTTGCCTTCGTACCAGAAGCTCGTCCACCATTCACGCGGTGCTTTGTAGCCCCATGTGAAGAAGCTGTACCACGGCACTTCACGCAGCCTGCCACGCAAGACCAGTGCGCTGATGTAGACGTTAGGCCCCCATCCTTCTTGAACTTTTAAGCTGATGGTCGGGTCTTTGCCGTTGAGCTGCATGATGTGGGATTCCAAAATGCCCTCCCGCTCCACCGTCACCAGCGCGGTCGCAAAACGGAACGGCATCCGCACTTGGAACTTGGCGATCTCTCCGGTTTCGTAGCTGCGTTTTTCGGGTAACAGGTCGATGCGGTCGTGGTTATCGCCCCCGAACCAAATTTCGCCTTGCCGTGTCACGTAGACGGTGGACGCGGCTTGAATGCTATAGCCATCGCCATCCTTTGCCGTTGCAACCAGTTCGATTTCACCGGCTTCGGTGATGCTGGCTTCGCACAACAGCAAGCCGCGTGCATCGCTTTGACCGCTGCACAACACGCCCAGTTCTTTATCCGCTGTTTGGTTATCGTAGGTATAAAAGCCCCCTACCATGCGTTTGCGGCTGGTGGTGGTGATGCGCATCCGCGCCTTCACGTCCATCGCTACACCCGCTTTGGGTTTGCCGCTCAAATCCAACGCCAGTGCTTGAAACTGCACTTTGCTGCCGCTGGAAACCCAGCTTTCGGTCTTGATGCCAATCATCACCCCCGCAGGCCACAAGGCTTGCGTGCTGCGCAGGGTTTGCACTTCGCCATTGGGGTCGGAATAGTTGGCTTCTATCACCAACTCTTGGGCTTTATTGCTCTTGGGGATTTTGTCGATCTTGACCTTACCAGCCCCGTTTTTATCCAGCATCACGGGCAGTTTATTGGCAATCACCCGCTCATCGACGGTGGCCTCGGGCGTTTCTTCGTCGCCGGTTGGTGCGGGGCGATCTTTGCTCGGTGGATAGAAATTAAAACCAGGGTAATCGGAATAATTGACGTATTTTTCACGCACCAAGGCCGATACCCGAACGGGCAGATTCGCCGCACCGCCGCCCGAAATGTAATTCACCTGCACATCCAGCGGCAGGGTATCTATGCCGACCAGCGGCTTTTTATCCGAAGGCGCAATCCGGCCTTCCAGCACGGGCTGGCGGAATTCTTCCACCCGAAAATTGCTGGTCGTAAAACTGCGGGTATCGCCTTCTCCGCGCAATTCCACCTGATACAGCCCCAGTTTGGCATTCGGCGGAATGGCGAAGGCGTTTTCGGCACTCAAACCACCCGTTGCGGTTTTACGCCATAGCACGGGCTGGGTGTATTGCTGACCGCTGCCAATATGCGTAATCAGCAACGATACGGGCTTATTCACGGGTAATGCAAAACCTTGGCTCACTTGGCTGCGCAATAAATGCTTCATCGACACCGTTTGACCGGCGCGGAACAAGCTGCGATCCAAAATCGTGTGGGCGATTTCATCGGGCTGTGCTTCTTGGCTGGTCGGGTGATTAAAGCGCCATGATTCGATACCGCGATTCCAATCGCTCCACGTAAACGCCATGTCTTCGATCGTTTCACTGCCCTTGCCTTCTCCGGCGGGCTGGGTGGCACGGGCGCTGACAAAATAGGCTTGCGTATAGCGTTCGTCGCTGTTGCAAGAGGGTGCTTGCGGGGAAATGCCCGTCAGTTGGGCGATGCCTTGGGCATTGGTTTTAGCCACCGCCACTTCTTTACCCGTGCAATCAGAAACCCGCACCAGCGCATTCGGTACGGGCTTGCCTTTATCCAAGGTAGTCACCCACGCCAGTGAATTTTCACGCCCTAGCTTGAAATGCACGCCCAGATTCGTCACCAAGGCAGAAGTCCGCACATACATTTGGCGATCTTTGCCATACTTGGGGTCTAGCAATTGGTCACCGAGTTGGCGAGAACCAATTTCCAGTACATGGAAACCCGCCGAGAGCGGAATGCCCACCACTTCAAACGGGCGCGGGTCACCACTCGTGGGTTGGGGTAATTCTTGGGTGCTGACATGCTTGCCCTTTTCGGTTTCCAGCAGCGAAACCGTGCGGCTCTCAACCCCTTTGACGGTGTGCGAATCGTATTGACGTACCTTCAAAAACCATTGAATGATGTCGGCATCCGAGGTCGGACGCAAAATTTTCACCTTGCCCTTGGGCAGATTCGGCAGAAACGATTCCACATTGCGCAGGGTAATCGGCAAGAGCGCAATGCCATTGGGTTCGGCGAACCGCTCCACCACCCCAAACGGCGCGGCGGCAAATTTGGCCAACGGCGGCATGGAACCCGTGGCGATTTGCAGCGCGGGGTTGCCTACAGGCAAGGTTCGCCCTGCATCGTCTTTGAAGTTGGGCGGAAACTCCAGGGTGAACGATGCTTTTTCGGGCAAGATTTCGGCAAAGGAAATACCGTGTTCCGAATTCAGCGTAGGCTTCCATGTGGTGCTGCCGGATTTCAGGCGAATGGCCTCTAACAATTCTTTGGCAACGGGCGCGTTGAACGACAAACCCAAAGGCCGAATCGGTAAACACGCGCTTTGGGCATTTTCCCGTTCGCAGCTAAACCGGAATTGGAAGGGTTCGCGCACCGTGTAGGTCGTGCGCTTTTCGATGGTGTCAGAAAAATAAATGCCTTTTCCGTACACCAGTTGTACTTT
>CALMCD010000027.1 GCA_937863075.1 uncultured Rhodoferax sp.
ATGTACCCCCATCTTTTTACCCCCCTGAATCTGGGTTTTACCACCCTGAAAAATCGCTTTTTAATGGGTTCGATGCACGTTGGTTTGGAAGAAGCGCCGCACGGCTTTGAACGCATGGCGGCGTTTTATGCCGAACGTGCGCGGGGCGGTGTCGGTTTGATGGTGACGGGTGGCATCGCACCCAATGCGCAAGGCAGCCTTTTTGCCCACAGTGCCGCAATGACCACGCCGGAAGAAGCCGAAAAACACCGCCCAATTACCGCCGCCGTTCACGCAGAAGGCAGCAAAATTTGTATGCAGATTCTGCACGCGGGGCGCTACGCCTACCATGCCAACTTGGTTGCGCCCAGCGCGTTGAAAGCCCCGATTAGCCCATTCCGCCCGCGTGCGCTCACGGCGGATGAAATCGAACAAACCATTGACGATTACGCCCACGCCGCCGCCCTTGCCCAAAGCGCGGGTTATGACGGGGTGGAAATCATGGGTTCGGAAGGGTATTTAATCAACCAATTCATCGTTGCCGCCACCAACCAGCGCGATGACGCATGGGGCGGAAGTTACGCCAATCGCATTCGGTTACCGCTAGAAATCGTGCGCCGCACCCGCGCCCGTGTGGGGAATGATTTCATTGTGATTTTCCGCCTCTCGATGTTGGATTTGGTGGAAGGCGGTTCGACCACCGAAGAAATCATCCAACTCGCCCAAGCCTTGGAAGCAGCGGGCGTGACGATTTTGAATACGGGAATCGGCTGGCACGAAGCGCGTATCCCGACCATCGCCACCAAAGTACCCCGCGCGGCGTGGGCGTGGGTAACCCAGCAGCTTAAAGGCAAAGTCAACATCCCGCTGGTGGCTACGAACCGCATCAACACACCCGAAGTCGCCGAACAAGTGTTAGCCGACGGCATGGCGGATATGGTGAGCATGGCGCGTCCTTTCCTCGCCGACCCCGATTTCGTGAACAAAACCGCCGCCGGAAAAGCGGATGAAATCAACACCTGCATCGGCTGCAACCAAGCGTGCTTGGATCATATTTTTAGCGGAAAAATCACCAGTTGCTTGGTCAACCCGCGTGCGTGCCACGAGACGATTTTTCCAATTTCGCCCGCACCCAGCCCTTCATTCACCCCTTCATCTGCTCCCGAACGCATTGCCGTTATCGGTGCTGGCCCTGCCGGATTGTCGTTCGCTACCCATGCCGCGCGGCGCGGTTTTCACGTCACACTCTTTGATGCGGCGGATGCGATTGGTGGGCAATTCAACATCGCCAAACAAATTCCGGGCAAACAAGAATTTGACGAAACGCTGCGCTATTTCAGCAAGCAAATTGAATTGAATGGTGTGCAACTGCAATTAGGGCAACGGGTTCGTGCTGCGGATTTAATAGCGC
>CALMCD010000028.1 GCA_937863075.1 uncultured Rhodoferax sp.
CACTCATTCCCTATGCTATGGAAATGGTTTATGCGGTAAATTATGATTACCGTTTAGTATCACGGCATAGAGGGCATATTAAAGGCAATTGGGGAATGGTGGAAAATCCTTTACGCAAGGAATTAAATGCTTTGGGATTATCCGGTCTTACCAGTGAACACAAGTTTATTCCTGAAATATACCTGAATGCCTGTAAAGAAACACGCCTAGCACTTCTACGTGGACTCATTGATACTGATGGATGGGTGGAAAAATGGGGCAGTATTCGTTTATCGACCGCCAGTAAACAATTAGCATCTGATATACAGCTTTTGATTCGTTCTCTGGGTGGATGGTGTTCTATTACTATAAAACAACCCCATTTCACCAATGCACAAGGAATGCGTGTGGCTGGTTTACCGGCTTATATCTGCCATATTTCACACCCAACGCCTCTCCTTTTGGTTTCATTAACCGAGAAACAGTGCCGACTTCCTGTGTCTTGGACACGCAAAAAGCGCCTTACTATTTCCCGTATCGAACCTACGCGCCCAAAAAAATGCCAGTGTATTGCGGTGAGTCACCCTTCACATTTGTATGTAACGGATGATTACATCGTGACGCACAACACCGCCCTAGCCTTAAACATCGCCGAACACGTCGCGCTGCACGAGGGTTTGCCCGTTGCGGTATTCTCGATGGAGATGGGGGCGGGGCAACTGGCAGTGCGTGTGGTGGGTTCTATTGGGCGTATCAACCAATCCCATCTGCGCACAGGGCGTTTAACCGATGATGAATGGCCGCGTTTGGTGGAGACTATCGAAAAACTGCGCTCCATCTCGCTCCACATTGACGAAAGCGCGGGTTTAACGACAGGGGAAATTCGTTCCAATTCCCGCCGCTTGGCTCGCCAGTATGGGGGCAAGTTGGGGCTGATTGTGGTCGATTATTTGCAGTTAATGGGCGGATCGAGCCGTGAAAGCGATAACCGCGCTACCGAATTGGGCGAAATGTCGCGCGGTTTGAAGATGTTGGCGCGTGAGTTGCAATGCCCAGTTATCGCGCTTTCCCAGTTGAATCGTGGTGTGGAACAGCGTACCGATAAACGCCCGATGATGAGCGATTTGCGGGAATCCGGCGCGATTGAGCAAGATGCCGACATCATCATGTTCATCTACCGTGACGAGTATTACACCAAAGAAGCGT
>CALMCD010000029.1 GCA_937863075.1 uncultured Rhodoferax sp.
GTTTGCTTGTAATTGGGTGACGCGCCCCATATCCAGAAATTCTTCAATGCTGACACTTTCTGACGGCGGAATGCGCAAGTTCAATGCCTCAATTTGGGCGATTGGAATCTCCAGTTGCCCATAATTTTCCGATTGCTCGCTCAAGGCATGTGCTGTTTGTGATAGCGCTTCATGCACAGCCAGCGTGCCTTTATCCATTAAAGGATTCCATTGTGTTTCTTGTTGAAGTGCTTGTGTTTGTTGTTGAAGCAAGCTCCGCAAGGTGCTGCGTTCTTTAGCAACCAGCAAGTTGGCTTGGTGTTCTGCATGGGTTCTATCTGCTGCGGCTTGTGTGTGTAGCTTCGTTTTTAATTCGAGCAAAGTTTGGCGGCGTGCCAATAATTCGGTATGAAGCTGGGCAATATCTGCTTCGCTTTGTGTGGTGCAGGCACGTTGTAAGTCGGCATTTTGTCCCAGTGCATTTTCCAAAATGGGTCGCACTTCCGCATAAAACCGTTTTTGGCGAATGGCGCTCACTTCATTGCGGGTACGGGTGATGAAGTCGATGATTTCTTTTCGCCCCAGTCCCGCTTTGCTAACCTTACTCAAAGTGCGTTTAAGTCCGGTTTGCTTTTTAATTTCAGTAGACCATGCTTCCAGTGAAGGTGCTTTTTCACCCTTGGCGATAGATTCTTTCACCACATCCCAACGGGTCACCGCAATTTTGACTTGCTTTGCGTTTTGGCGGATGGTTGTTAGCAATTCAATATCTTTGGCACAAGGCCCTGTTGGATTAAGCAGGTATAACACCGCATCCGATTGCTGAATTTGTGTCAGCGTGAAATCACGGTGGGTTCCAGACATACTCCCCGTACCCGGCAAGTCAATAATGCTGACCCCTTGGAGCCAATTCAGTGGCTGTTGCAATACAGCACACGCCGCCCCTTCGGGTGCATTGGTCGTAGCGATGGCAAATTCTTCATCATTCAGCGGCGTGATACTGCCATCCTTTCCCACAAGCTGCATGGCGCGTTCTGCACCGTATTCAATGAATGTTGGTAAAGCGGTTGTTTCTTCCAATGAAGATTGCAACACGGTATCGTTCATCAACATATTGAGCAAACTGCTTTTTCCCACAGAAAAAGCACCTACTAGC
>CALMCD010000030.1 GCA_937863075.1 uncultured Rhodoferax sp.
TATTCATAAACCAGCCGTGAATCGTACCGCTGATAGATGCAATTTCAGGTGTTATTGGCTCAATGGGAAAAATAGAAAGCATTTCGACACAGGCTCGTACTACTTTCTTTTTGAATTTACCCCGTTCTTCCATACGGGCGATTTCAAATACGGTAGCAGCACTTAATAAAATAGTGCCGCTTTCTGCCTCTGCTATTTTTCGAGCAATAGATTCCCAGCCCATGTAGCTATTATTTAAATGCAATAGTACATTGGTATCAAGCAAATACCGTTTCATGCTGGAACGAATTTCACGCCCTCTTCTGCCATTACCTTGTGCAGCTTATCAAGGCGCTTCAAAAACTCAGCACCCCACGGGCTGATGCGCGGAAAATTTTTCACATCTTTTTTTGCGGTAGGCGCAGCCGAAATAGGGGGTATGGTTTTTTGTACTTTGGGTTGGTCAGTGGATGGTATTGTCATAGGCTACCTCTTTCAAAGTTTTAGTTTATCCCATAGCAGGGCTAATAAAAAAGCCCTCACCCCCCGATATAACTCATCTCAATCCGCCGATACGAGCGGGGCAGGGCGCTGCGGATTTCGGAATAACGGTCTGCGCGATTTTTCCAAACGCTAGAAAGTAAGTCAATTACCTCCTCATCCTTGCCGCCATTGCGTAGGATGCTACGAAAATCATAGCCTTGCGCGGCGAATAGGCAAAGATAAAGCTGCCCTTCGGTGGACAAGCGGGCGCGGTTGCAAGTGCTGCAAAACGCCTGCGTTACGCTGCTAATCACCCCGATTTCGCCCGAACCATCGGCATAACCCCAACGTTGCGCCGTCTCGCCCACCGCCGTGGCTTCCAGCGGAACCAGCGGCAGTTCGGTTTGCAATAGGGCGACCACATCGCGCGATGGCATCACTTCATCCATGCACCAGCCGTTGGTTACGCCCACGTCCATGTATTCGATGAAACGCAGCGTGAGACCCGTGCCGCGAAAATGCCGCGCCATCGGCAAAATTTGATTTTCGTTCGTGCCGCGTTTTACCACCATATTGATTTTGATATTCTCAAACCCCGCATTTTGCGCGGCGGCAATACCATCCAGCACATCCGACACCGGAAAATCGACATCGTTCATGCGGCGAAAAATGGCATCATCCAAACTATCCAAACTCACGGTGACGCGCTTCAAACCCGCCGCTTTCAACGCTTTGGCCTTGCGTTGCAATAAAGAACCGTTGGTGGTGAGCGTTAAATCCAGCGCCTTGCCTTCGGGTGTGCGCAGGGTGGCGAGTTGTTCGATTAACGCCTCGACATTTTTACGCAATAATGGCTCTCCGCCGGTAAGCCTTATCTTCTGTACACCTTGTGCTACAAAAATTTTAGCAAGACGTGTAATCTCTTCAAAGGTTAGCAGCGAAGTGTGCGGAAGATAGCGGTAATCGTTACCAAAAACTTCCTTGGGCATACAGTAGTTGCAGCGAAAATTGCAACGGTCGGTTACGCTAATACGCAAATCACGCAGGGGGCGGTTGCGGGTGTCTTTAGTCATGCTCTACCTCTTCGGGGGTTTCTTCTTCATAAATTAACTGTTGCCGCAACCATTCGTTACGCATCATTTCATCGTTTTGCATCTTGCCTTCTATCGCCTGTGTTTCTCTAAATTCACGGGCTTCAGCGGCTAATGTCCACGATGCTTCAATTCCCATTAACTCAATTTCTTTCTTAATATCCATAATGGTTAATTTGAAGAATTCTTTTCTTGGATTGACTTTATTCATTTGGGTTTGAATAAATTTGCGATGCAATGATTTTTCCAAATCGGGGGCATTTTCTGAAAAAATCATGGCATGAACATCAAACCCAAAAGGAAAGCTGGCGCTACTTAATTCACGTATTCTATCCAGTGGTTCTAAACGGCGTGTCATACCTATCTTATAAACATTTTCACCAAATGAACCAATGTTTGAAATAATATAAACATGGCCTATTTTTGTTTGCTGTGCCATAGATAGTGCGCGTTTACTTTTTTCCTCTGCTTCAGATAACTTCAGATTTAACTGCTGAATTTGCTCTTCGTAACGCTGCCGCTGTTCTTCGTTGGCTTTGGCAAGATGTGCTTGTGCTTTTTCGAGTGCTTTGCGCACTAATTCTTCTTCGCGTGCTGAATCTTTTAATGCACGCTCATATTCCTTACGCTCACGTTCCTCTTCTCTAATTTGTTCTCTTATGCGGCGTTGTTCTTCTTTTTCTCGTTCTCTCAACTGATTTGTTCTTATCAACCATTGCAACTCTTCGATTCTGGCTGAAATATATTCAGGGTTAATTTGTGCATTACGAAATGCCCAGCCATTATGATTAACGATTGCCGCAGCATCTTTTATTTCTTGCATCAACGTACCATGATTTTCCGTTTTTGCTCTTGAAAGCGTAGAATCTACTTTTCCATTAAATGCGTCTAGTACAAACCGAATGGCAGTATCACGTCTATTCTTTTCAATGTAATTACAAGATGCCGCACGTCCTTGCAGCATCATTAGTTGTGAACGCTCACGGGCTTTTTTAAGTTCTTGTCCTATTTCTGTATGGGAGTATATTTTTGTAAGATCATCAATAACGCTATAGGAAGGCAGGATATAACGATCTCCATAACCTTCAATGATATTCTTCATTGCTTTAATACTAGATTCAATTTGATCTGCTTGTTGTAATGCCCTATACGAATCACCCGCTATCGCATTTGCCTGCAATTTAGCCGCTTCAATTATTTTGACAGCTTGCTCACCTGCTTCACTTAATTTTATGTCAGCTTTTTTACCAGACTCTTCTTCTTTTATTTCAGCAGATTGGAGTTTATTTTGTGCCTTAATAATGATGGCTTCTGCCTTTTCTTTGGAAGTCATCACAATATCTTTCGCCTCTGTTTTTGCCGCCGTCCGTATGGTTGCTGATTCTCTATTGGCTTGAGACATTATAAAATCAGCTTTTGCTTGAATAGAATTCGCCTG
>CALMCD010000031.1 GCA_937863075.1 uncultured Rhodoferax sp.
GCCATGATTCGCGCCGGAAAAATCAATTTGTCGATTTTGGGTGCAATGCAAGTGAGCGAGCGCGGTGATCTGGCCAACTGGATGATTCCGGGCAAAATGGTCAAAGGCATGGGCGGCGCGATGGACTTGGTAGCCGGCGTAAAGCGCGTGATTGTGTTGATGGAACACGTCGCCCGCAAAAAAGACGGCACAACCGATTTGAAAATCCTACCCCAATGCACCCTGCCGCTGACGGGCGTGGGCGTGGTGGATCGCATCATCACCGATTTGGCGGTGATGGACGTAACCCCCTTGGGATTGCAACTGGTGGAACTGGCTCCCGGTGTCACCCGCGAAGAAGTGCAAGCCAAAACGGGCGTGCCGCTGGTGTAAGACGGTCATGTCGTAATGCCGTAATACAGGCAGGGTTGTGCGGGAAAAATCGCATTTTTCTATCTTGACTACAATCGAATTGCCCCCCGTTTGACGATTTTCAAGATAGACACCATGCCACAACCCTCCTCCGGTCTTTGCCCTCAGCGTCTTGCGCATCTGGCGCAAGTTTTGCGTTCCCATGTTGATATTCAGCGCCTTCCGGGTGCGGTGAGCCTTGTCGCCCGACGCGGCAAAGTGCTACAGCACCAAGCACTGGGGCTGCAAGACCCTACGGAAACCGCGCCTATGGGCGTGGATTCTATTTTCCGTATTTATTCCATGACAAAACCCATCGTCTCCGCAGCGGTTTTGCAGTTAATGGAAAGCGGAAAATTATTATTATCCGACCCCATCGCCAAACATTTACCCGAATTCAAAGATATTCAGGTCAGCACGCGGGTGAATGGTGAAACTATTTTGCGCAAACCGGTGAATGCCCCCACCGTACAAGATTTATTACGCCACACCTCAGGCATTACTTACGAGATTTTGGGAATCGACCCGATTCAGCGCGAATATGCCAAAGCGCGATTGGGTTCGCGTGACCGCACGAATCGGGAATTTTCCGAAGCCCTCGCCAAAATCCCCTTGATGCTAGAGCCGCAAACCTTGTGGGAATACGGGCGTTCGACCGATTTGGCTGGGGCGTTGGTGGAAGCCGTCAGCGGTCAAACGCTGGGGGATTATTTGCACGCACATATCTTGCAACCGCTGGGTATGTTGGATACCGGCTTTACTGTGCCGCCAGAAAAGCACCACCGCATCGCCCAACCCTTCCCCAAAGACCCCGACAGTGGGTTGGCGGTGCGCTTGATGGATATGCGCAAAACCGTGGCGCTGGAATCGGGCGGCGCGGGGTTGGCAAGTACCACGAGCGATTACGCCCGTTTCTTGCAATGCTTGCTCAATGGCGGTTCGTTGGATGGACAGCGCATTTTGAGCCCCGCCACCGTGCGTTTAATGACGGCCGATCATTTGGGGCGTGATATTCCCGTCAATCACACCGGTTTTTCGGGTGAATTGTTGCCGATGGGACATGGTTTTGGATTGGGTTTTGCCGTTCAATTAGAAGACGGTATTTCCAGTATGCTGGGCGGCAAAGGCGTATATTTCTGGGGCGGTATCGCCGGAACGACCTTTTTTGTCGATCCGGAAAAAGAATTATTCGCCATTTTGATGATTCAAGCCCCCGGCCGCCGCGATTATTACCGCGATTTATTCCGTAATTTGGTTTACACCGCATTAACCGATTAAATACTTTCGGCGGGGGGTATCCGCAAATTATCCCCGTCCAAATTGAAACACCCCGGGTGCTTGAATACTATCTACCGTAACGTGGATGGTATCTTTGGGCAGAAACTTCCCTTCTAATAAGAGTTTAGAAAGTGGATTTTCAATACGCTGCTGAATCGCCCGTTTCAAAGGTCGTGCACCAAAAACCAAATCAAATCCCACTTTTGCCAATTCTGCTACTGCGGCATCGCTGATTTGCAAATACAAATCCATTTTTGCCAATCGTGCCATTAAAACACCTAATTGGATTTTGGCGATATTCGCAATATGGCTTGCATCCAGCGAATGGAAAACGACGGTTTCATCGATACGATTCAAAAATTCGGGGCGGAAATGGTTTTTTAATTCGCCCGTTACGGCTTCTTTCACGTCTTCGTAATCCTGCCCTGCCATCGCTTGAATCATGTGCGAGCCGATATTGCTGGTCATCACAATAATCGTGTTTTTGAAATCGACCGTGCGCCCTTGCCCGTCCGTAAGCCGCCCATCGTCCAGCACTTGCAGCAGCACGTTGAACACGTCGGGATGCGCTTTTTCCACTTCATCCAGCAGCAAAACGGCGTAGGGTTTGCGGCGCACGGCTTCGGTCAAATAACCGCCTTCTTCATAGCCCACATAGCCGGGAGGCGCACCAATCAAGCGTGCGACGCTATGCTTTTCCATAAACTCGCTCATGTCGATGCGGATTAAATGCTCTTCCGAATCGAACAAAAATCCCGCCAACGCCTTGCACAATTCGGTTTTTCCCACACCCGTCGAACCGAGGAATAAGAACGAACCGGTAGGCCGATTCGGATCAGAAAGCCCCGAACGTGAGCGGCGAATGGCATTGGCAACGGCGGCAATCGCTTCGTTTTGCCCGATTACGCGGTCGTGCAATTTGGTTTCCATCTGCAATAATTTCTCGCGCTCGCCCTGCATCATTTTAGAAACGGGAATCCCCGTCGCGCGGCTCACCACCTCCGCAATTTCTTCCGCGCCCACTTGTGTGCGCAAAAGTTGATTATTTCCGGTGGGCGATTTGGCTTTATTGGCTTCTTTTTCCTGCGCTTCTTTCAGGCGTTTTTCCAATTCGGGTAATTTACCGTATTGCAATTCAGCAACTTTATTAAAATCACCTTTGCGTTTTAATTCTTCGATTTGGAATTTGGTTTTATCAATTTCCTCGCGCACCTGCTGGCTGCCTTGGGCTGTGGCTTTTTCGGCTTTCCATTGCTCGTCTAAATCCGCAATTTCTTTTTGCAGTTTTTGGATTTCTTCGTTGATTAAATCGAGGCGTTTTAAGGAGGCTTCATCTTTTTCCCGCTTCACCGCCTCGCGCTCAATTTGCAGTTGAATCAAACGGCGATCCAGTTTATCCATCACCTCGGGTTTGGAATCCAATTCAATTTTGATTTTAGACGCGGCTTCGTCGATTAAATCAATCGCTTTATCGGGTAAAAAACGGTCGGTAATATAACGGTGGCTTAATTCCGCCGCCGCCACAATCGCGGGGTCGGTAATATCCACGCCGTGATGCACTTCGTAACGCTCTTTCAAGCCGCGCAAAATCGCAAT
>CALMCD010000032.1 GCA_937863075.1 uncultured Rhodoferax sp.
GGCTCGTTCACAGGGCTGCGCACGGCGTGTTCGGTGGCGCAGGGCTTGGCATTGGGCGCGGATATTCCGGTTTTGCCCATTGATTCGCTGCTGGCGGTGGCGGAAGAAGCACGTTTTAATGCGTTCGCCGATCAAACCGATCAAACCGACCTCACCCTGACCGCGATTTTGGATGCACGGATGGATGAGCGTTACGTCGGAACCTACACGTTTCACGCCGGAATCTGGACGGTTTTGGAAGCGCCCCGCCTCATCAAACCCGATGCGTTCACGCCGTTACCGCACGCGAAAATCGTGGGCAATATCGCACCCGCGACGGTTTCGGCTTTGCCCACGGCAGCGGCGATGCTGCGGCTGGCCGATCAAATGCTGGCGCAGGGTCTGGCGGTGGCGGCAGAACACGCCCAGCCCCTCTATATTCGGGATAAAGTCGCCCAAACCACGGCGGAACGCCTTGCCGCCAAACATCATGCAAGCACGCTTTGAACCGCTGCAACCCGCTTTACTGGAGGCGGTGATAGCGGTAGAACAACAAGCACATCCCCACCCGTGGGAGCGTCGGCATTTTGAAGACGCGCTCCAAGTCGGCAACCAAGCCCAAGTGCTGTGCGTGGGCGAGGGCGAGGCGTGTCGGGTGCTGGGTTATTTCATCGCCATGCAGGTGTTGGACGAAGTGCATTTATTAAACATCACCGTAGCACCCGATTACCAAGGCCAAGGCTGGGCGCGGGTGATGCTGGATGGTTTGCGTTTATGGGCGATCAATCACCAAGCGCAGACCCTGTGGCTGGAAGTGCGCCAAAGCAATACCCGCGCCCAGAGCGTCTATGCCGCGCACGGTTTTGTCGAAGTGGGCAGACGCAAAAATTATTACCCCGCCGCGCACAATGAGCGGGAAAATGCCATCGTCATGAAGGCCGACCTATGATGACCGCGCTGACTTTGGATACCCGTCAACGCGCCATGCTCAAAGAAATGGGCATCCCTATCTGGTTGCCTGTTCCAGTACCCGTTCCGGCTGCGGAGGAAAAAGCCAAGCCCGTCACCAAGCCGCGTCCTCCTTCCGTCCCTGCTCCCGCAACGCCCACCGCTGCGCCACCCGAACCCGTGCGCGTGGACTTTGCCGATGCCGTGCTGCCCCATCAGCAAGCCGATTGGTTCATCGTGAGCGATGCACTCGACCCGCCCCATAGCCCCGACATCCAGTCCACAATCCAGCTACTGGACAACCTCTTGAAAGCCGCCGGAATCAGCCGTTCCGAATCAGGAGCCAAAGGCGCGTATTTGAGCAACGCAGCGCAATACCGCACCTCGAACAGCGTCAAACCGAATCCACAAGAATTGGAACACTGCCGCCAATGGGTCGCCCGTGAAATCGCTGCCGTGCGCCCACGCATCATCGTGGCAATGGGGACGTTTGCGATTCAATTGATGCTCGAAGAACACCCCCACCACATCAACGCCCCACTGGACAAACAACGCGGCACGATCTACAGCTACCAAGACATCCCCGTCGTTCCCAGCTACAGCCACCGCGTACTCCTACGCTCAAACTCCAAAAAGGCCAAAGCGTGGGCAGATTGGTGCTTGGCGTTGGACAAGATGGAAAATCCGCTAAATAGGGATAAGGAAGAAAGAACATGACTACCACCTATGAAACCGACATCATTGCCTGGGCAAACGAGCAAGCCGTATGGCAGTATTGCTCATGCACCTGCTGAAATGGTAATACCAACCCGACCGCCGCAGTAAAAGCTGGGAACGTACTATTAAAGAGCAGCGTCGGCAAATTCATCGGGAACTGAAAGCAATACCCAGTCTCATCCCCTCTCTACAAGACCCTGAATGGCGTGACCGTATGTGGTCGGATGCCGTGAGTGCTGCCATTGGGACTTTGCCTCCGTTCTGACCGATGACTGGCTACCGCCAGAAGATAAGGGCTTATGAAGGGCGACCCCTTCACCTCGGCAATAAAACCCACATCCGCAGCGGCTGGTGAATGCGTTCGGCAAAAGCACCCGCTTGTGCGCCGGAGCCGGCAAAATAGTCGGCTCGCACCGCGCCCTGAATCGCCTTGCCCGTATCTTGTGCGAGTACCAGTTTATTGATGGATGCCGTGGCGCTGTTGGAGGATAACCACACGGGCGTGCCGTAGGGAATGCTCGCTGAATCGACCGCAATCGAACGCCCCGCCGTCAGCGGCACACCCTGCGCACCGCGTGGCCCTTCGCTGTCATCGGCAATTCGGCCTTCTTGAAAGAAGGTGACGCGCGGATTGCTCCACAACAGTTCATTTTGACGCTGCGGATTGGCGGCAAGCCATGCTTTGATGCCGTTCCATGAGGCATCGCGCGTCAATCCTTTGTCCAGCAACCAACGCCCGATGCTGCGGAACGGCTGCTCATTCGTTCCCGCATACCCCAGCCGTATCCAGCGTTGCCCGCCGTCCGGCTCGGTGACCAGCAAACGCCCACTGCCTTGAATCTGCAAACTCATGGCATCAATCGGGTCGCTTAGCCACGCAATCACGCGGCCTTGCAAGGCGGCTTGGGCGGCGGGCAGGGTGTCGATTTCTTGGCGGGTGTACCAGATGGTGCGGTTTTTGTACCCTGCGGGCAGGCCGTAGAGCGGAGTGCGGAATTTGGCACTGGGCAATCGACTGGCGAGCAGGGCGGGTTCGTAATAAGAAGTCATCAGGCCACTGGGGTCGCCATCGTTCGATTCGACACGGTAGGGCTGGAGGTTTTGAATCACCCAATTGCGTTGCGCATCGACTCCAGCGGGTGCAAGTCGGCGCACATCGTTGCACACTCTGCCCTGATGCGGCTGGCTGGGGGCGGGGCGTTCGCAGCTTCGCAACCATGCGCTCCAGCCGTCTGACCAATCGTCATTCATCAAGCCCGTTAATTCCGACCACGCCACCGGAACCCATTGGCTTTTGGGATGTGCCGGATCGCTGCCTTTCAAAAAAGAGCAACCCGTCATCGCCAAACCAACAACAAAAACGGCTGCAATGCGCAGCCAACCTGCATAGTTAGCTATCTTTTTCATAGTACTCCATGCTGTAAAGCCGGAAGCTGGGTGCGCACGGCGTTCAAACGGGCAAAATCCAAATCCGCACACACCACGCCTGCACCCTGCGCTTGCTGCGCCGCTATTGCGCCCCACGGGTCGATGAGCAGCGATTGTCCCCATGTTTGCCGACCATTGGGATGCGTTCCGCCCTGCGCCGATGCCACCACGAAGCACAGGTTTTCAATCGCACGGGCGCGTAACAAAATTTCCCAATGCGCTTGCCCCGTCGTGTACGTGAACGCGGCGGATAGCACCAGCAAATCCATGCCGTTTTCACCAAGGGCGTAATGGCGAAACAGTTCAGGGAAGCGCAAGTCATAGCACACGCTGATGCCGATCTGCCACGTATTCCCATCGCGCGACGGCAACGCAAAACGCACAGGCTGCGTGCCGGCTTCGAGAACGCGCGATTCGTCATACGATTCGCGCCCATTGTTGAAGCGAAACAGGTGGATTTTGTCGTACCGCGCCACGCATTCGCCCGCCGGATTGAAAACCAAGCTGCTGTTAAAAACGCGGTCGGGTTGATTCGCACGCAGCGGAATCGTACCGCCCACTATCCACAAACCCAATTCCCGCGCCGTATGCGATAAAAAGGTTTGCAAGGGTGCGGAACTTTCCGTGTCATTGGAATGCGCACCAAAGGTTTCGGCAATGGCGAGCTTATCGGCATCGCGCTGCCCGATGAGGCAAAAGTATTCCGGCAACACCGCCAACTCTGCGCCCGCTGCGGCGGCTTGCTCCAGCAGCTTACGTGCCTGCGCGATGTTTTCGTCCACCGAGGCCGTGGACACCATTTGAATGCTGGCAACTTTCATGTATTCATCCTTTTATCGCGGTAATCCCAAGTGAAGTTTGATCGCATCTTCCACAGCCAGCATATCGACCTTGGACAGTGTGCCGAACCGATCTTTCAATCGTGACTTATCGGCAGCCATAATTTGATCGCTCATGGCTTTACAACTTTTTCCATCCACGGTAACAAGTGCCTCCCCGGGGTAGGTTCTGCGACACGCGCCAAATGGCGATTGGCAGCATCGTTGCTAATGATGACAGCAGGGCGCGTTTTGCGGATTTCGCTCCCCACTGCCGGATCAAATTCGACCCACCATACTTCACCGCGCTGCATCAGCCATGTCTCCGGCGAGCGCATTGCACCATTCGATGGCATCTGCCTCACGGGAGGTATCCGCTGCCATAGCGCGATAACCATCCTCCAATGGGGTATTGGTGACGACATGGGCGCGTAGTAAATCTTCAATGAACTGGCTCATTTTTCCCCGCCCCACCATGCGGTAAAGTCCTTCGTAAACCACTTCATCCAAGGTAATTGTCATTTTGCGGTGCATGGTAATCTTCTTTCTAACCTCTAGCGTGTGGATGGGATTATGAGCGGTTAAGGCCGTGAAATTTCCGTGAAATTCGGTTCTAACCACGTACCATCAATGACAAATTCGCGGGTGGTGGCATCCAAAAAGGGTTGGCGTAACAACAACTGGGCGAAGAAGCTGCCCAGCCCCCAAATCGGGTTCACCGTGGTGGCGATGAGTGAGGCACTTCCGGCATTGACTTCCGGCGTTACGACGACGCGCAGATTTTGCGTTTCTTCCACAATGTTCGCTTGCCCGCTCAATGTGGCACTGGCGACTACCCCTTTCATTTCCAGATTATGGGTGGTGGCGATGCCGTTGGCGATTTCAACATCACCGCGAATGGAATCAAACACAAAACCTTCATTAAACACATCGCTAAAGTCCAGCATCAGGCGGCGGGGCAGGGCTTGCAGGCTCACCACGCCCAGCAGCTTGGCAATGCCGGGTTCGGCTTTCAGGAATTGACCGGAGCCGATGTCTAAATGGATTTTCCCGTTCAAACTCGCCCAATTCGGAATCATCGGCGACCCCATCCAACTCACCTGCCCTTGTAATTTTCCTTTGCCGGATCGAATGACATCGGGCATTCCAAAGCGGGTGAGGAGCTGACCGGTATCACCAATCGCCACCTCAAAATCCATGCCCGTGTGGTGATTCGGCAGACTGTGGCGCTGGGCGGTGAGCGTGGCTTCGGGCGTGGAAAGGGTGAAGTGATTCAACGCCGTCATCTCCACCCGCCCCAGTGATTTGCCATAGACCTTCAAATCGTCAATCACCACATCCAATTCCAGCGGCGGGATTTCCAACGGCGCAGCAGGTGATGTCGGCACCGCAACGGGTGCAGCAGGTGCTACGGCATCCAGCACCAAGTGCGACAAACGGGCATGGACGCGCCCTATGTGCTGGGCGGTGGGTTGTTGGTATTCCAGCGTGCCTTTGGCTTCGGTGGCATCTAGCTGGGCTTTCCACGTACCATTTTCTTGCGTACCGCCCATTACCACTTGGTGAAAGGTGCGCTGACCGATAGTCACTTCCCGCCCCTGAAAGCCCAAAATGCTGGGTAAATAGCCGGCGTGGCTGGATGCGCTCTCGGCATGGGGGGTGGAAGAAAAATGGGTGATAGCACCCAGCCATTCATTCAGGTTGAGCTGTTCTAGTCGTACATTGGCTAATACACCTTCTTCGGGCAGTGGGGCATTTTCATCGGCATTCAAACCTACCGCAATCGCACCACGTAGCACTTGGGGGGGGGAGGGGTTGGTATCGCGCTCATACGTCGCGTGCAGGGAAGCACCCAGTTGGATGGCGATGCGGTCTTCGTGGGATACGGTGGTCGAAGGATGGCGTTCAAAATGCAGCGGTAAGCGTTCTTCGGCGGTTTTGCCAAACGGTGCGGGCAATGGAATCGCCATGCCTTCCAAGGTGCTATCCACCACCCCATTCAAGCCATCCGGTTCCAGCCCCAGACTGGCGTGGTAATCGGTACGGCCTTGTATCGGGGGCGGTAGCTGCAATCCTTCGGCACTGGCGTTGCCACGAATGTGGAGGCGTTTTGAACCCAGCGGAAAATCCAACCC
>CALMCD010000033.1 GCA_937863075.1 uncultured Rhodoferax sp.
CAACGCCCCCGCCCCACCGTGTGCGGGTTGCGCTTGGGCGAACGCCAGCACCTCGTTGCGCTGCACCAGCCAACGGGGTACTTTGTCTTTGAGAACGCCGGTTTTCCCAATAGAACCCAATCCCTTGCCCGTCACCACCCGCACGCAGCGGATACCGTGGGCGTGGGATTCGCGTAAAAATTGTCCCAAAGCCTGCCGTGCTTCTTCAAGGCGCAGGCCATGTAAATCAATCTGCCGCTGAATCGCCCATTTGCCGCGCCGCAGGTTTTGCACCACGTCCAGCCCCACGCCGGATCGGGTGTAGCTCAAACGATCATCGGTTTGGAGCAAGGTGCTGATGTCCACCTCATCGCTCATGGCCTCGCGCCACGCAGCGGTTTCATCTGCCCAACTTTGCAGCGGCAAGGGGGCTGGGGGCTGCGGTTGGAAAAGCACCGTATTGGATTGGGGCAAGCGTTTGACGTTTCCCACCGCAGCGCGAAACAGGTTACGCTGCGCCTGCACTTTTTTTGCTTGGACGACGGCCTGCCGCTGCTGCTCGGCACGCACGGCAATTTCCTTTTTCACCAGTTTCAATTCGGCAAACGAATGAACAATAAACGCTTGTGACGTTTTTAACGCTTTCACGGAATCCCTTTCTACAATCGCGTGCAGTTTAAGGATATTTCAGATTTTTAAGGATTTTTATGGTGATAACACACGATTCTTTTCTCACACTGCACTACCGTTTGGGCAGTTCAGCGGGCGACATCATCAACACCTTTGACGGTAAACCCGCCACCCTCACACTGGGAACGGGGCAACTGGCTCCGGCAGTGGAAGCGTGCCTGCTGGGTTTGACGGAAGGCGCACACCAAACCTTTGAACTCCCTGCCGGAGCCGCGTTTGGCGAGCGCAACCCCACGATGCAGCAGTGGTTGGCACGCAAAGAACTCCAACAAATGGGCGATCCACAAGAAACCTATGCGCTAGGCGATGTGGTGCATTTTCCAACCCCCGATGGTCAAGGGCAATTCGGTGGCGTGGTGATGGAAGTGGAAGCCGAGCGGGTGCTGTTCGATTTCAACCATCCATTGGCGGGAAAGCCCGTCACGTTTGAAGTGCAAGTGATTGGAGTACTGTAAATGGGAGTTGTTAATCCATGAGCCACGAAATTTTGTTAGCCGAACCGCGTGGCTTTTGCGCGGGCGTGGACAGGGCGATTGAAATCGTCGAAAAAGCCTTGGTGAAATTCGGTGCGCCGATTTATGTACGCCATGAAATCGTGCATAACACCTATGTAGTGAATGATTTAAAAGCCAAGGGTGCTATCTTTATCGAAGCACTCGATGCAGTACCGGCGGGCGCTACACTGGTTTTCTCTGCCCATGGTGTGAGCCGTGCGATTCAAGAAGAAGCTGCTGCACGCGGGTTTCAGATTTTTGATGCCACTTGCCCTCTGGTCAGCAAGGTGCA
The DNA here is from genome assembly GCA_937863075.1 of uncultured Rhodoferax sp. Classification (GTDB taxonomy): domain Bacteria; phylum Pseudomonadota; class Gammaproteobacteria; order Burkholderiales; family Burkholderiaceae_C; genus Allorhodoferax. Next base: position 1,456 of record CALMCD010000033.1, read on the forward strand.
TGTTGAAGTCGCCAAGTTGCACAAAGAAGGCTTTGAATTCATCATGATCGGCCACAAAGGGCATCCCGAAGTGGAAGGCACGATGGGGCAGTTGGATAGCGGCATTCATTTGGTGGAAGATGTCGCCGATGTGGAGCGTATCGCGCCGCTGCAAACCGAAAAACTCGCGCTCGTCACCCAAACCACGTTGAGCGTGGACGATGCCGCTGAAATCACCGCTGCTATTGCGGATCGCTTTCCATCCATCCGCCTGCCCAAAATGCAGGATATTTGCTACGCCACGCAAAATCGGCAAGATGCTATCAAGGTGATGTCGCCGCAAGTGGACGTGGTGATTGTGGTCGGTAGCCCCACCAGTTCCAATAGCAACCGCTTGGCAGAATTGGCACGCAAACTGGGTGTTTCCGCCTACATGGTAGACAACGCGCAAGAATTGCAAGCCGAGTGGTTGGAAGGTAAAAGCCGCGTTGGTTTAACCGCTGGTGCATCCGCGCCCGAAGTGCTGGTGCAAGAAGTGATTGAACGCATCCGCGCCTTGGGTGCGATTTCGGTGCAAAAAATGAATGGCATCGAAGAAACCATCAAATTCCCGTTGCCCAAGGGGTTGCGGATAGA
>CALMCD010000034.1 GCA_937863075.1 uncultured Rhodoferax sp.
TGAATGGTTTTTAGCTTGTCTAAAGCCGAATTGAAAACCATAGTCGGTGCATTTTTATAGCATGCAGCAATGACCTTTTCAATCAATTCAGGAAATAGGCTTTTCTTTAGGATCTTATTAGCACGTTTACTAACTTCTTTCTCATCTTCTAACTCATAATCATCGTATTCACCAAAGGCAAACTCCGCAAACTGACGTACCCAATCTTCTGTTAAAGGTGGTAATTTACCTGAAGCGTGTAATGCACGATTAGCAAGCATCGCACGTTGTGATGAAATTCCTAAAACGCGATCTATTGAAATATCCCCCATCGTTTTGGCAATGCCTTCACGGACGCTATTCACATCATCGTTCGTTTCTTTATGCCCCTTTTGATCAGCTTTATTCAGTACAACAAATAAATGTTCTTTATCTACACTACTCAAAAATTGGTGCATTTGAGCATCGGCATCATTGTTGCGCTGGGTGTAATCCAAAACTGCTAATACCGCTGATGCTTTGGAAAGCTGTTCTTTGACCACTTCACGCAAAGAATCGCCCGCACTGGCTTCATTCGGGCCGGGGGTATCTAATAGGGAAAACGTCCCTACGCTATTTTGAACATCTTTCAACGTGTTGAATGCCACTTCAATGCACGGAAAATCTTTCATTTGCGTATATTCATCTAAAGGCGCAGAGCTACCCAGCTCTTTTGCCAAACGCACGATGTCATTTAAATCAAAAAGGAAGTCGTAAATATCCTTTGTTCCATTGTATTGTTTTGCAAATTTAAACTTTGAATCTTTTTTAATTTTTTCTGCCAATTTTTTCAAATGGTCATTTGCATTAATTTTATTTATCAAATTATTATTTGCTGATTGGATAACTTTGCGTAAATCCAATATAAGTTGATTAAATGGTTCATTCTTTTCAAATTTCAAATGCGGTTCGATGCGTTCGGGGGTGTGCCGAATGACGGTAGGCAAAGAAGTCATTGCTCCACTGCGGTTAGGCAAAACTTCCGAACCGACAATCGCATTGATGGTAGTGGACTTGCCAGCTTTCATTGCACCTACTACCGCAACCAAAAGTTCTAATTTTTGTACTTTCGGAATTTCGTTGTCCAATACGGCAATGTGGTCATCTGCACTGGTTGGAGTCAATGTCCCTTTTTCTGCCAGTACATCAGCATCCTTAAAGGACTGTAAGTTCTTTTTTTGTAGTATCAGCAGGCGGCATAGTTCGTCTTTCAGTACAGTTACTTTACCAATTGCTGGATTTTGGAGAGAGAGCGTCATGTTGTTTACAACCTTAATAATGAGTTGAATGTATGCTAGAAAAACTAGTTACATTCTACGTAGCATTAGAAGTTTTTTCTCTTTTTTGAATAATACAAGTATCATTAAATTTATCAACGCCTACCCCCAACGCATGGCACGCGATGCGGCGGATACGCTGGCGTACCTCTGCACCAGCCCCTACGATGTGCGCTTGGCACAAGAGCGCTTCCCGAAGATTCATTTCCATCCGCTACGCGAACACGCGGGCTTGAGTTTGGGGTCGGCGGGGTAATTCAATGATTCCTCAAATTGTTTCCGGCGACCTGCTCGATCAGAATGTGGACGTTATCGTTAATGCGTGGAATCGCAACATCATTCCGTGGTGGTTGCTGATTCCGCAGGGTGTTTCAGGAGCAATTAAGCGGCGCGCAGGTTATGCCCCGTTTTGGGAATTGGGGCGAATGGGTGCGATTCCCCTAGGGGGTGCGGTGCAAACTTCGGCGGGACGCTTGGGTTACCGCGCCATCATCCATGTGGCAGGCATTAGTATGGGATGGCGCTCATCCCGACGGTCGATTCAGGATTCCGTTAATTCGGCAATGGCGTTGGTCAATCAGCACGGTTACCAATCGGTAGCATTCCCTATCATCGGCGCGGGAACTGGTGGTTTCGGCGAAGAAGGTGCTTTAGACCTCATGCTAGAAGCATTTGCAGCGCTGGAATCCCCCGCGCGGGTGATTATTGTGCGTTATCGGCAGCCCCTTGCGTGAAACCCTGTGTGCCACTATGATTAGGATTCATTTTTATCTTGCAAAGGAGTTCGCTATGTCCACACATACCCACTACCTTTGCAATGCTTTGGTCTAAGCTGCGGTCATTTCTGCGGTAATTCGCCCCAAAGAATTGCAAAGAACCCCTCATCCGGTGCTTGAGCCTTCGCGCTCAAAACGCGCCGCGTCTTGGTTTTTCTTGTGATTTTTTATCTCTTATGGGCAATTATTCCCCAAACAATACGAATGCGGCGATGCACGTCATTGCCAATGCTGCTACATGGATGGAAGGCAGCGCCATCGAACAACTCCAACGCACCGCACAACTCCCGCACATGATCGCCGTAGCCGGGATGCCCGATTTGCATCCCGGGCGCGGTTACCCTGTGGGCGCAGCGTTTTTTAGCCGCGATTGTTTTTATCCGGCACTCGTGGGCAATGATGTGGGCTGTGGCATGGCGTTTTACCAAACCGATTTGCCACGACAAAAATGGAGCGGTAAAAAGCTCGCCGACAAGCTCGGTAGCATCGACGAACCACTGAAGCAGCCCTACAACTTCGGCACTATCGGCGGTGGCAACCATTTTGCCGAAGTGCAGCTGCTCGAAACCCTGTACCTCAGCACCACGCAAGCGCACGAACAAGTCCCTTGGCTGCAACCCAAAGCCCTGCAACTGCTGGTGCATAGCGGTTCGCGCGGCTGGGGCGAGGTGATTTTGCGTTCCCATGTCGATACGTTTGGTCATGCGGGCTTGGTCGCAGGTAGCGAAGCCGCTGATGCGTATGTGCGCGAACACGATGCCGCACTGGAATTTGCACGCCGCAACCGTGCCGCCATCGCCCAACGGATGCTCGACAAATGGCGTGCAGCGGGTGAACAGGTGCTGGATATTCACCATAATTTTGTCGCGCCCGCTACCGTGAAGGGTGAATCGGGTTGGCTGCATCGCAAAGGGGCAACGCCTTCTGACCAAGGGCTGGTGATGATTCCGGGGTCGCGCGGCGATTACAGCTACCTTGTCCGCCCAATTCTGGGGGATGCCAGTGCCACAGCGCTTTATTCCCTCGCACACGGTGCAGGGCGTAAATGGATGCGCAGCGATTGTGTGGGTAAATTGGGTAACCGCGTCCGGTTCGAGGATTTGCTGAAAACGCCAATGGGCAGCACCGTTGTCTGCAAAGACAAAGCGCTGATCTACGAAGAAGCGCCGCAAGCGTATAAAAAGGTCGATAGCGTGGTTGCTGCGTTGGAAGAAGCGGGTTTGATTGAAAAAATCGCCCGCTTTCAACCCGTGATGACCTACAAAACCAGCGGAGGCTGCGGATGTTGAAAGAAATCTTGATTCAAATATCCGCCGCACAAGGCCCAGCGGAATGCGAATTGGCGGTGCAACACGCACTGCACACGCTGTGCCGTGAAGCGGTGGCGTTGAATGTTCGAGTTGACGTTATCGAAACGCTCTCCACGCAACACGGTTATCGTTCGGTGTTGTTGGCATTAAACGGTGTGCAAGCATCGGCTTTGGCACAAATGTGGGCGGGAAGTATCCAATGGATATGCGCCAGCCCCATCCGCAGTGGGTATTTGCGCAAAAACTGGTTTATTGGGGTGCAGATTTTGCCCAATCCCCAATTCTTGCCGGACGATAACACCATCGTTTTTCAAACGTGCAAGGCTTCGGGGAAGGGTGGGCAACACGTCAATAAAACCGAATCCGCCGTTCATGCGACGCATATCGCCAGCGGTTTGAGCGTGAAAGTCCAAACGGAACGCAGTCAGCACGCCAATAAACGCCTTGCGCGGGAGCTATTGGGAATCAAGCTCGCTGCGCTGGAATCTACCCACCAAGCGAAACACGCCCAAGCTGCCAATGCAATGCACTGGCAGGTTGAGCGTGGTAACCCGATACGGGTGTTTAAGGGAGAAAGGTTCGTGCTTATTTAGCAGCGGAAGCGGGCTTCTCGGCTTTTTCCGCTTTGTCGGTTTTCTCTACTT
>CALMCD010000035.1 GCA_937863075.1 uncultured Rhodoferax sp.
GTGTGACGGTAGTCGAAATATGACCCAAATACCCTAGGTAGGTTGGAATTTGAAATCTGCACGATGGAACGTGCCATCTATGCGAAATTGGTTCAAAAATGCGGCAATCGTCACCACTGGGAAGATTGGGCGAACGGTATTGCCAAAATCGCCCAAACGCATATTGCCCGCATTACCACCATTTTAGAAAACCCCGCTTTGCTTGCCGAGCGCGAAGTTTTTAATTCCTTTGCAGAAGAATTGCGCCGTGATTTGAATGACAGCATCAGTCATGCAGAAATTATTGAAATGCTCGCGCAACATTTAATTACGAAACCGGTTTTTGACGCGCTTTTTAGCGATTATGCGTTTGCTAAAAATAATCCGATTTCAAAAAATTTGCAATTCATTTTGGAAGTTTTGCAATCACACCATTTGGAAAAAGAAACCGACACGCTGCAATCGTTTTATGCCAGTGTGAAAATGCGTGCCGAAGGAATTGATAAAGCCGAAGATAAGCAAAAAATCATTTTGGAACTTTACGATAAATTCTTTCGCAACGCATTCCCCAAAATGACCGAACGGCTCGGTATTGTTTATACGCCCGTGGAAGTGGTAGATTTCATTATTCACAGCGTGAACGATATTTTGAAAGCCGAATTTAATCAAACATTGGGCAGTGAAAATGTGCATATCATTGATCCCTTCACGGGAACGGGAACATTTATTACACGGCTTCTGCAAAGCGGTTTAATTTCCACTGAACAATTGCCGCATAAATATAAATATGAAATTCATGCCAATGAATTGGTTTTATTGGCTTATTACATTGCATCTATTAACATTGAAACGGTTTATCACAGCCTTATCGGTGGCGAATACAAACCTTTTGAAGGCATTTGTTTAACCGATACGTTTCAAATGTCTGAAAAAGAGGATTTGATTAGCGATTTATTAGAAGACAATAGCAAACGCCGAAAACGCCAAAAGAAACTCGATATTCGCGTAATTTTGGGCAACCCGCCGTATTCCGCAGGGCAAACCAGCGCGAATGACAACAACCAAAATGTGGTGTATCCGCATTTGGATGAGCGGATTGAATCAACTTATGCAAAACATTCAAAAGCCGCGCTTTCCAAAGGGCTTTACGACAGCTACATCCGTGCCATCCGTTGGGCAAGCGACCGCGTGAAAGATTGCGGGGTGATTGGCTTTGTCACCAACGCGGGCTGGCTCGATTCCAACTCGGCGGACGGCTTGCGCCAATGCTTGGCAGACGAGTTTTCCAGCCTCTATGTGTTTCATCTGCGGGGCAATCAACGCACATCCGGCGAACTTTCTCGCAAAGAAGGCGGCAAAATTTTTGGCAGTGGCAGCCGCGCCCCGATTGCCATATCCCTGCTGGTAAAAAATCCAAAATCCACCACACGCGGGCAAATCCACTTTCA
>CALMCD010000036.1 GCA_937863075.1 uncultured Rhodoferax sp.
AAGTTGTAGCAGCGTTAGAGCAAGGCTTCATCGCAACCGTTGTACCGTCGATAGCGGTGTTACCGAAACCACCAGCGGTTACAGTAATCAAAGCACCAGCGGAGAAAGCAGCGGTTTCCACTTTAGCAACGTACTTAGTACCGGAACCGCTCACCACTTCGCAGCCCCAGCCGCCAGTAGTAATTGCAGTCACAGCGGGGTTGGACTGAATGGTTTCAGTCATGGAAGTACGGCAGCCGGAAGCAGCCAAAATCAACTCGCCTACTTTAGCGCGAACGGTGTAATCTTGGTACGCAGGCAAAGCCACGGCAGCCAAAATACCGATAATCGCCACAACGATCATCAGTTCGATCAGGGTAAAACCCTTTTGCATAGAGCGGTTCATATAAAACTCCTTGTTTGAGATGGATTGGACAGGAATCAGACCCTGTCTAGCAATACATCAGCAGATTCCGTGCCAACCTTGTTTTGACCCATTCTGGTGTGAAAATTGCCTATTGGAAGGTGGTTTATTGCGGATTTCTGACCAAATTGTTATCCTGTACTGCCAATTTTTGTCACATTCTGCGTTTCTTCCCTTTTTTCTGACATTTTTGTCACTTTTGATATGAACCTGATCGCCGACTTGATTTCTGCTGTTCCATCCATTGCTGCTATTCGTCGGGACATTCACGCCCACCCCGAATTGTGCTTTGAGGAAATTCGTACCGCCGACTTGGTGGCTGCCAAGCTCATCGAATGGGGCATACCGGTGCATCGGGGCTTGGGAAAGACGGGGGTGGTGGGCATCATCAAGGCGGGAACCTCCGAACGCGCGATTGGTTTACGGGCGGATATGGATGCCTTGCCCATGCAAGAATTCAACACCTTTGCCCACGCCAGCCAGCACGCCGGAAAAATGCACGCCTGCGGTCACGATGGGCATACCGCCATGCTGTTGGCAGCCGCGCAATATCTGGCAAAGCACCGCCACTTCAATGGCACGGTGTACCTGATTTTTCAACCAGCTGAAGAAGGCGGTGGCGGTGCGCGGGAAATGATTCGGGATGGATTGTTTGAACACTTCCCGATGGATGCCGTTTTTGGTCTGCACAACTGGCCGGGCATGGAAGCGGGACATTTCGCCGTGAGTGCGGGGCCAGTAATGGCATCGAGTAACGAATTCAAAATCACGATTCGCGGTAAAGGCGGACACGCGGCGATTCCGCACAATGCGCTCGATCCCATTCCCGTGGCGTGCCAAATGGTGCAGGCGTTTCAAACCATCATCAGCCGCAACAAAAAACCCGTGGATGCGGGCGTTATCTCGGTCACCATGATCCATACGGGGGAAGTCACCAATGTGATTCCCGATAGCTGCGAGATTCAAGGCACGGTGCGCACGTTTACCGTTCCGGTGCTGGACATGATCGAACAACGGATGCGTGAAATCGCCCAACACACCTGCGCGGCATTCGGCGTAACGTGCGCATTTGAATTCGACCGCAATTACCCCCCAACCATCAATTCCGCCAAAGAAGCCGATTTCGTCCGAGAGGTAACAAGCGCGATGGTCGGAAGCACCCGCGTGAGCGACCAAGAACCCACGATGGGCGCGGAAGATTTCTCTTATATGCTGCTCGAAAAACCCGGTTGCTATATTTTCTTAGGCAACGGCGACGGCACGCACCGCGACGCAGGACACGGTTTAGGCCCTTGCACGCTGCACAACCCCAGCTACGACTTTAACGATTCCCTCATTCCACTGGGTGCAACCTACTGGGTGCGGCTGGTCGAAGCATGGTTGAAATGAGATATTTCCGCACAGTCGGCCTCGCATGGGTGTTGCTGACAGGTGCAACGTCCACGCTGTGCGCCGCCCCGCTTTACTATTACAACGGCACAAGCCGCCAAGTGATTACCCCCGTGGATACGCCGTCCACTATCGCCACACGGTCGGCAGTTGCACCCGCAGCGGTCACGCCGTTGTTTCGAGAGGGCGACAGCCCCGCAGGGCGTTTGATGGGCTTGCCCGGTGGCATCATCGTGCAATTTCACCCCCACTGGAGCGTGACCCAAATCGCCCAATGGCTGACCGCACACGGTTTGCCGCTGGGCGAGCGGTTGGAGATTCAAGGCCATTGGTATTCCATTCCCACGCCAGCGGGCATGATTGCGCTGGAAACTGCCAACCAACTGCACGAATC
>CALMCD010000037.1 GCA_937863075.1 uncultured Rhodoferax sp.
CATAGCGTATCGCCAATCCATAATCATCAGCTCCCTGCACGGTATAGCCCAACGCTGCTGCGCATACCAGCCGCGAACGCTGCACCGCATGAACGTGTGACTCCAACGGAATCGCCACATCCGCCACCCAGCGCGTGGGCGCTTCGTAGCCCGAACCATCGGTGCGATTCGCCATCGCAAAGCGTTTACCCGTCGCGGTGAGGGGCGCAAGGCGGGCAATGATTGCCGATTTGGTCAGCCCTTGCAAATCCATCACAGCATCAAAGGCTTGGGCTTGCAATTCGTGCTTAAACGCCGCCCATTCGGTGCGGGTTTGGCGGCTGAACGGGGATTTACGCCAACGCCGCAATTCACACGGAATCACGCGGCTAATCCCTTCGCAGCGGCTCACCAGCGGCGCAAAGGCGCGTTCTACCACCCAATGCAATTCGGCATGGGGCAGGGCGCGGCGAATATCTTGTACCGCCGGAAATGTGTGAACCACATCGCCCAGCGAAGAAAGTTTTACGATGAGGATTTTCATATTTTTGATACTCGCCTATAATAAATTTGCTTGTGGCAATTTTCCCGGCAGTTTGCTGAGTTCCACTCCCGGTGGGGCAAAAAAGCCGAATCGACGAAATGGGAGTCGTCGAACAAGCGCGGGCGGCTCGGGACCGCCCTATTTTTTGTGGAGTACGGCATTGCGTTTTTTCCGCGCAATGTCCCCCGCATGGGTTTTGCGAAAAGACGTGACAAACAGCGCCTTTCCAGTTTGGGTGGCTTTCAGTGCCACCAACCAACTGACCCCCGCCTCTTCGATAACGACTACGGTTTTAGCGCTGTCCATAAACACAACTTCAGCCCGATTCAGCATCTCATCAATCCGCAAATAATCCGTGATAGCAACATCAGGATGGTGATTTCGATTCTTTGCAAAGGTCTGCGGGCTTAATAGCGCCGCATACGATTCACCAGCGTTCTCCATTTTCAACAGTGCAGCAATCCATGCCGGAACTTGAGCGATGGGAAAATTTTCTTTGGGGGACTCCGCCCATTGAGCGAAGTCCAAGCCGTTTTCCATACCTCAATGCGCCGCCTGCGCCAAATCCTTATCCGCCACATCCGGTTTCACGCTGCGCAGCAAATCCAGCATCGCGTGTTGGATGCGTTCCAGCGCTTCGGGGGTGTGACCTTCAAAGCGCAGCACCAAAACAGGCGTGGTGTTGGAGGCGCGAATCAAGCCGAAGCCGTCATCCCAATCCACGCGCACGCCGTCAATCGTGTTGATGCGGGCGGGGGCGGGGAGGCAATCAGAAAAATAGCCGCTTTCCGCTTTGGTGATAAGTTGCGCGACCAGCGCGTGCGGCT
>CALMCD010000038.1 GCA_937863075.1 uncultured Rhodoferax sp.
ATCCAGCTTCGTGGGCGGGGTTCTTTTGCTTACGGCGGATATTGCCGCCCGCGCCATCATCGCTCCGCAAGAATTGCCCGTCGGTGTGCTGACGGCGGTGCTGGGCGGGGGGTATTTGCTGTGGTTGATGCACAAGCGGGGGTAGCTATGAATAAAGTAGAAAATACAGAGCGTACAGAGCGTACAGAGCGCTTAAAAAATGGTTTAGATTGTCTTGCCGATATTCGCGTACTCTTGAATCATGCACGGAATAACGTCGCCCAAACTGTTAATAGCGCGATGGTGCAAACGTATTGGCACATCGGGCGCATCATCGTAGAACATGAACAACACGGTAACGCACGCGCCGAATATGGCAAGCAACAACTGGCTGACCTTTCTCAACAACTGGGGCAGGAGTTTGGCAAAGGGTTTGACGTTACCAATCTGCGCAATATGCGGCGCTTTTACCAAACTTTTCCTATTCGAGAGACACTGTCTCCCGAATTGGGTTGGAGTCATTATTGCAAATTAATTCGCATTGAAAACCCCGCTGCCCGTGCGTGGTACATGGCAGAAACCATTAGCAATCATTGGAGTGTGCGGGCGTTGGAACGGCAAATTTCAACCCTCTATTACGAACGGTTACTCTCCAGCCGAGAGAAATCCCCCGTCATTGCCGAAGCCAATCAAAACATTGCAGAATTAGGATTAGGGGCAAAAGACTTTTTACGCGATCCGTATGTTTTGGATTTTTTGAATCTACCCAATGCCAGCATTGCCAGCGTGCTGGAATCCACGTTAGAACAAAGCTTAATGGATAACCTTCAGCAATTTTTATTGGAGCTGGGTACAGGTTTTGCCTTTGTTGCACGGCAGCAGCGCATTCGTACAGAAGACCAAGATTTTTATATAGACCTTGTTTTCTATCATTACAAACTTAAATGTTTTGTATTGATTGATTTGAAAATCGGAAAAATTACCCATCAAGATGTCGGACAAATGGATACTTACATCCGCATCTATGACCAAACCCGTAAAGATGCACGCGATAACCCCACACTAGGATTGATTTTGTGCAGCGAGAAATCTGAAGCCGTTGTTAAATACTCCATCCTTACCGATAGCGCCCAATTATTTGCCTCGCAATATAAACCGTATTTACCAACCGAAGAAGAACTACGCCGCGAACTGGAACGTGAGCGAGCGCAGATAGAACATGCTTCTTTATTGTCATAAATGCTATGAATAAAGTAGCACTATACGCCCATTCTGTAAGCCTTATCGTCGGGTTTG
>CALMCD010000039.1 GCA_937863075.1 uncultured Rhodoferax sp.
ACTTACCAGTTGGTTTCACGTTCCGGTGAGGCGCTGATTTTGTGGATGGACAAGTCGGCTCCATCGTATTCTTCTTCTTGATTCAAGCGCAGTCCCAATACGGCCTTCAAAATTCCGTAAACGATAAAGCCCGCCAGCAGCGCCCATGCCACGCCCATTGCCGTGCCGATCAGTTGCGCGGTGAACGATACGCCGCCCAAGCCGCCCAGCGCCTTGCTGCCAAAGATACCCGCCGCCAAGCCACCCACTGTGCCGCACAAGCCGTGTAAAGGCCATACGCCGAGTACGTCGTCAATCTTCCATTTGTTTTGGGTGGCGGTAAACATCACCACAAACACCGTACCCGCGATTAAACCGACCACCAGAGCGCCCAGAGGGTGCATCAAGTCCGACCCCGCACACACCGCCACCAAACCCGCCAGAGGGCCGTTATGAACGAATCCGGGGTCATTCTTGCCCGCGATCAAGGCCGCCAATGTCCCGCCCACCATCGCCATCAAGGAATTGACCGCTACCAAGCCGGAGATTTTTTCCAGCGTCTGGGCGCTCATCACGTTAAAACCGAACCAACCCACACTCAAAATCCACGCACCCAATGCCAAAAAAGGAATGCTGGATGGGGGGTGTGCCGATACCGCACCGTCTTTGCGGTAACGGTTGCTGCGTGCGCCCAGCAAAATCACGGCAGGCAATGCAATCCAACCGCCAACGGCATGAACCACCACACTCCCGGCGAAGTCATGAAATTCTTCGCCCGTCAGCGCCTTAATCCATGCTTGCACGCCAAAATGCTGATTCCACACAATACCTTCAAAGAAGGGATAGAAAAACCCGACGATGGTCGCCGTGGCAATCAGTTGCGGCCAGAAACGCGCCCGCTCGGCAATCCCCCCTGAGATGATGGCGGGAATCGCAGCCGCAAAGGTCAAGAGGAAAAAGAACTTTACCAACTCATACCCATTCTTGGCTGCCAGCATCTCCGCACCGACGAAAAAATGGGTTCCATAAGCCACCGTGTAGCCCACCATAAAATACACCACCGTCGATACTGAAAAATCAACGAGAATCTTGACCAAGGCATTGACCTGATTTTTACGCCGAACCGTACCCAGCTCCAGAAAAGCAAAGCCCGCGTGCATCGCTAAAACCATGATGCCCCCTAGAAGGATGAACAAAGCATCCGCGCCCTGTTTTAGTGCTTCCATACCAACCTCTTATGTGAAATATGACGAAAATGAAGTAAATGCCAATTTTTGGTGCAACTTACCTATCCATTGGCTTCATGCACCAAAAGTAAGCAAGAATTGCGCCAAAAAGAGGATTTACCCTTCCGTTATGGGATACAAGGCTTCTGGAGTGCAATGGTCTTCCAAAAAGTTATCCCATGTCTCTTTCTTTCCGATTCTCTTTTAAAGATAGTAGTAGTAGATAAGGGAAGCACTTTTCTGTTGATAAGTCATTTTTGATGATGTTTATCAATAACTTGTGCGATGTGAATGGCTGTGCATAACCGCGTAACACGCCTGTGCATAGATGTGGATAATTTTCGGTGTTTCATGTAGCCTGTTGATAAGTAGGTACTTATTCTTTGGTAATCCACAGAGTTATCCACAAGCGTTTTTACTTCATTTTTTACCCGACCTGCGCATACCATCGGGGTGATTCACGACTTCTAGCAAGGCTGCGGTTTCGGCATCGGGGATGCCATCGTATTTGCTGGGGCGGTATTTCATTTGAAAAGCGGCAATGACGTTGCGCGTGGCGATGTTGAATTCCCCATTGTGGGGAACATGAAAACCATAGTCGCCCAACCGTTCTTGAAACCAAAGAATGTTCGGGATGGTTTTTTTGTACGCGAGACGGCGATCATTCACCATTTGCGGATTGGGCCAACCGATAACGCCCGCATCGGCGAGTTGTTTCCACGGGAACAGGGGGCCGGGGTCTTGTTTGTTTTGGGGTTGAATATCGCTGTGACCGACGATGCGATCCGGACTGACTTTATGGCGCGTCGCAATATCTTTGATCAGTGCGATCACGGCATTGATTTGCGCGGGGGGGTAAGGGGCAAACATTTCACCCTTGGGCGTTTTCATCAACCCTTGATTGACAATTTCGATCCCGATGGAGCTGGCATTGAGATGGGTATGTCCCTTCCAATAGCTGGGGCCGGCGTGCCAAGCGCGTTGCGATTCGTCCACCAGTTGGTAAATTTTTACGGGCTGATCGCGTACCAAATAATGGCTGGATACGGGGTTCGCCGAATTGTGGGTCAACGCCCGCAGCGACCCTTCAAAATTACTCACGGTGTAGTGCAGCACAATGTGTAAAACGCGGCTATCTTGGTTCTCGGACGTAAAACTACGGTCGATTTTTAATCCACCCCGTTGCACGGTGGTGGCGGGGTTGGCGGTGGTTCCACTGGCCAGTGTGGCGGGAGTCGTGGGGTCGGATGTGGTGGACGCAGTGGATGCCGATTCATCCTCGGTAGTCGCACATCCCGTGAGTAAGGCAAGGGTCACCACGATGGCAGTAGAGGGGAAAAAATTTGTAAAGTATGGCATTGTTGGTGTGTCGTTTTCTGCTTTCAAGGTTATAACGACCTATAACGACTTATAGCGGCTAATCTTCAAAAGGTGTCTTTATGCGAACGTCTGTGTCTGTCTCGTCCGTTTTTTTGTTTCTCAAACGCTGGTGCTTGCTCGTTCTCTGGTTGGGAATGCAGGCAGTACCGATCCATGCAGCCAATCTCCAAATTCCGGTAGGAGATTCCCATAATTGTGTCGTTATCAGCGATGGTTCGGTGCAATGCTGGGGTAATAACGTCAATGGGCAACTGGGAAATGGCAATAGTACCCAGAGCCTCTTTCCGATGGAGGTAAAAGGGCTACGGGGTGCGAAGGCGATTTCCACCGGTTATTACCACACCTGCGTTGTATTGGACAACGGTTCGGTATCGTGCTGGGGGTCTAACCAATCGGGGCAACTGGGGCGTGGTACGACAACGGGTATATCGGTATTCGATGGGAGCAGTGTAGTTTCTAATGCCGTTTCTTTGTCGGCTGGCGGATTTCATACCTGCGCGGTGTTGGCCGATGGTACGGTGAAATGCTGGGGAGAAAACAGCAACGGACAACTGGGCGATGGCACGCTGGTGAATAGCACGGTTCCGGTTTCCGTAGCGGATATTCGGGATGCCGTCACCGTGTCGGCGGGAACGTACCACACCTGTGCCGTGTTGCGCACAGGGGGCGTGCAGTGTTGGGGGAGTAACGATACGGGACAACTGGGCTACGGCAGAGTCGGCGGTGATTTAAGCAAGCCCGTTGCCGTTTCCGGAATCACCGATGCCACCGCGTTGGCGACGGGGCGTAACCACAGTTGCGCGATTACGGGTACGGGTGTGGTGCAATGTTGGGGGTCGGATATTTTTGGGCAACTGGG
>CALMCD010000040.1 GCA_937863075.1 uncultured Rhodoferax sp.
GTATCAGCCCAAATGTTCCGCGCCCATGCCATGGCATACTTCGCTTCCAACTCGCTTGCACCCATCGAAACGCCACCCGAACCCGCCACGGTGACCATGGTTTTCTTCTCGGCATCGTAACGGTGAACGCTGGCAACGTGAATCACATCTTCCGGGCTGACAAAGCTGTAGCAGGTATTGTTGTAAACGGGCAGGCTATTGGGTGCGTCACCGCCCAGCAACGCGACTACCGCCGCTGCGCAGGTTTTGCCGTGTTGGTTCGCCATGTGGCCGGATTTGGGCATCAAGGGCGCGATCTGAATGGAATCGCCCAAAATGTGGATGTTTTTAGCGGCCTTGGATTCAAAGGTCAGAAAATCGACCTCGCACCAACGCTTATTCGCAGTCGCCAGCCCCGATTTGACCGCGATTTCTCCGGCACGCATTTCGGGCAATACGTTCAGCACTTGGGCTTTTACATCGTCGTTGAATTCAAATTTCAGTGTATTGGTGGCGGCATCGACATCGCTGACCGCGTGTTTGGGGCGGTATTCCAAAATACCCGCGTAACGATCTTTCCACGCTTTTTTGAACAACGCGCCTTTCGAGGTCACATCGTCATTGGCATCCAAAATCAGCACTTTGCTCTTGGGTTTGGAACGGGCAAAGTACGCCGCCACTTGGCACGCGCGTTCGTAAGGACCGGGCGGGCAACGGTAGGGCGCGAGTGGAATCGAAATCGCATACACACCGCCATCGGGCATGGCTTCTAACTGCTTGCGCAAGGCAAGGGTTTGGTCGCCGGCTTTCCACGCGTGCAGGATTTTGTCCTTCGCGCCCGCAGCCGCCATGCCGGGGAGCGTTTCCCACATGAAATCAACACCGGGGGAAAGAATCAAACGGTCGTAAGGCAACACATCGCCCTTGCCGAGCGTCACGGTTTGTTTTTCGGGGTCGATGCGCACCGCCATATCCTGCACCCAGCGCACGCCGTGGCGTTTCACCAGATTGTCATAAGGCGTGGTGATGTCGGCGATGGTTTTGGTTCCGCCGACTACCAAGTTGGAGATAGGGCAAGAAATAAAGCTGCCATTGGGTTCAACCAGCGTGACTTCGACGCTCTGGTTCGACCACATGCGCACGTATTTGGCAGCCGTTGCCCCCCCGTATCCCCCCCCCACTACCACGACTTTTTTACCGCCCAGTTTCGCATTGCCCGAACTGGTCGAAGCACAACCCGATGCCAATAGCGCACCACCACCCAAAGCGCCCAAAGCAAATTGACGACGTTTCATCATATTCATTCTCCGTAACTTTTTTAACTTGTTTTATTTTTTCAAGGTGGAAAAATAGCCAGCCAAAGCCGCTAATTGTTCATCGGTATAGCCTTTGGCAAGTTGGTGCATTACGGTGGCGGGTTTCTTGCCCGTTTTGAAATCCATCATCTTTTTGAGCAGTTCCTCTTTTTTCACGCCAGCGAGCGATTCCATGCCTTCTTCAGCCACGCCATGCGTGCCATGACAGCCGGAACACGAAGCCGCCAAACCGCGCGTTTGGAGTGAATCAGCCGATTGCGCCTGTGCGCCTCCCACAACCAGTAACGTAGCGGCGAGTACCCCGATGTGTTGACGATATTTTTTCCATTGCATTGTCGTTGTCTCCTTCGTTGAATTATGTAAGTTTCAATCACCAGGTACTTATATTACGGCAAGTTAGGGATCGCTTCGGGAACAGTGGGGTTTTTGGGCCCCACCGTGCCAAGGCGTGCTTTCAGTGATTGGGGTTGTGCCGTGAGCAAAGCCGCGTAATTTACGGTGTTGGAAAGCACTTTCTTCACGTAATCGCGCGTTTCATTGAATGGGATGTTCTCAGCCCAAATCGCGGCATCTATCGTCGGGTCGCCTACCTGACCACGCCACACCCGCACCCGTCCGGGGCCGGCGTTGTAAGCTGCGGCAGCCATCGGCATGGAGTTTTCAAAGCTCCCCAACACCACCTGCAAATACGATGTGCCTAAAGCGATGTTGATGTCTTTATCGTGAACATCACGCGGCTGAAAATTCGTCAAGCCAATGCGCTTCGCCGTCCACTTCGCCGTGGCAGGCATTAACTGCATCAAGCCCGACGCGCCGACCGTGGATTTGGCATCCAAAATAAAGCGGCTTTCTTGCCGAATCAAGCCATAGACATAAGCGGCATCCATTCCAATTTGTTGCGAACGCGCGACCACGCTCGCTTTGAAGGGCATGAGAAAGCGCTGTTCGGCATCAATGACGTTCTTGGTACGTTCGCTGGTGTTGATGCAGCGATCCCATATTTCATATTTGCACGCGAAATCGGCGGCAGCCAGCAGCGAACGGTCATCCATACCGCCTTTGGTGTGTAGATTGATCACGTAATTCCACTCTCGCACGCCTTCGGGTCGCAAGCCCATGCGGATGGCGTACAGCGCACGCACCAGCCCCGCGTTGTGGGCGGCACTTTCTTTTTCGGCGGGTGTTAATGCCGGTGGACGCAAGGGCGCGGTGATGCGTTGTCCCAATTCTTCCATCGCCAGTTGTTCATAAAACCCGCGTGAACTGGCAATGCTTTGCAATAATTGATTCGCCTGCGCCCGAATCGCATCGGTGACATTGGGGGATTTCAACATCGCCCGCGCCCGCCAGTAAACCCATGTCGGGTCGCTGCGCTGGGCTTCGCTCATGGCCTCGATCGCGGCTTGGACTTGCTGCCAACGCTCGACCCGCAGCGCGGCGCGTGCCGCCCATGCCAGATGGTCATCGTGCATCGCTGTGAATTGTCCGTTGGCAAAATAATCGGCAGCGGCACGATCCAGCTTCATCGCCGCGCGTTTGCCGATCACACCCCAAATCCAATCGCGCTCTTCTTGCGTGAGCTGGGCTTTCCAGCGCAGTTTGCCCATTTCAGCGGCGGCGGCGGCGGCATCTTGCTGCGCTAAACGAATCAACGCCAATGAAACAATCTCGCGCGTTTTGGGTTGAAAAGCGGTGAGCTTTTCGCTGAGGTATTGGGCAGGGTTGGCATACACCGCCGATGCAATATCGACTGAACTCGGACTGAGTAGCCCCACCGCCTGCGTCACCACGCGCGGACGATTGTTTTCCATGCCCAGCCGTGCGCGTTGCCACACCATCGCCTCGGCGGGGGAGGTGTGGAAGATGCTGCGGCTTTTCAATAACTGCTCGGCTGCACCGGCACAGGCATCATCGGTTTCTTTTAACTCTAGCCACAAGTTTTTGACCTGCGCGGTGTTGTCCGTACCGTTGCTGGTGCTATCGGCTAACAGGGCGTAGCATTGAATGGATTTTTCATCCTGCATCCGGTATTGCGCATACTCGCGGGAAAAGTTGGCCCAATCGCGCCGCTTGCCCAGTTGCAATAACCATTCACTGCGCAGACGGTCTTCTTGGTAGGTTCCGGCAAAACGCTGAAAGAATGCCTGAATCTCAGTGGGTGCGGCACGGTCTAGGCGCGGGGAAAGTTCCCAGTACGCCGCCCACGGTTCCAAGAAATGCCCGCGTGCGGTGGGCAATAAAGCCGTCAAACGCGCGGAATCTTTTTGTTTGAAGGCTTGCGCCATCTCCATAATCACCGAATCGGGCGGCGTGGTCGTTTGTGCGGAACAAAAGGTTGCACTGCTACCGATCACAACGGCGGCTAAGGATGTCAAAATGACTGGGAAGTTAATTGAAAGCTGCATGGGGTGATTATGGACAAAAAGATATTACGGAAAGAATTGTTACAGCAACGCTTGCATCTACCCGACCGGCAAGCCCAATCCGCAGCTTTGCAACAGATTATGCGCATCTGGCTAATCGGTCGAACCGATACGGTGATTGGCGCATATTGGCCGATTAAAGGCGAATTTGACCCGTTACCGGCTTTGCATCGCTGGAAAGAAGACGGTGAATTGCTGGATCAGCCCCAGTTGCGCCGCATCGGTTTACCCGTGGTGAACAAGGAACACAAAACCATGACGTTCCATGCGTGGTATCCGGGTTGCCCGATGGAAGAAGACGCTTACGGCATCCCCAAGCCGCGCGACACCGAATTGGTTTTCCCGAGCCTGCTTTTCGTTCCCTGCGTGGGTTACGGTGCGGGCGGCTATCGGCTGGGCTATGGCGGGGGGTTTTATGACCGCATGATGGCATCCTTGGAACCCCGTCCCTTCACGGTGGGGCTGGGATTTGGCTCCGGCTTCATTGAAGATTTTGAGCCAGAACCCCACGATGTACCTTTAGATGCGATTTTGAACAACTATGGCATAGTTTGGCCCGTATAGTTGATAGAAAGTTGGAGGAAAATCGAAAATTCGTTCCACAAAAAACCAAGAGTATTTGTAATGGCTACTAAATCGACTAAATCAACGAAACCCACTCCACCCACACCTTCCCGCAAAAAAGCACCCACTGCGATCGCGGCACTGGCTCCTGAGGCAATCACTGCCGAAACCGTGCGCCCCGTATCTGGCGGCGATGTCGCACCGACCCAAACACTGGCAACCGTAGCCGAGTTCGTGGCACAAACCGCAACCGATGCCGCGCAAACCAAAATCGTGGCCACCGCCGAACGTCTGCTGGGTACGTCTACCGATGCCACCGTGGAAGAACGCGCCAAAGGTCTACGGGCTATTTTGGAAGGTGCATCGCCCGATGATGCCAAAGCACTGCGTCTCGCCTTGCTCGGCACGGAATTGGATCAAAAGAAAGCCAAGAAAATCAACCCCGATGAAGAATTGGCTCCCGACTGGCGCGATGGTGCTTATCCCTACAAAAACTTGATACGCCGCTCCACCTACGAAGCCGCCAAATTTGAATTGCAAGTCGAGTTGCTGAAACTGCAAGCGTGGGTGAAGGAAACCGGACAGCGCGTGGTTATTTTGTTTGAAGGCCGCGATGCAGCCGGTAAAGGCGGAACGATCAAACGCTTCATGGAACACTTGAATCCACGCGGTGCGCGGGTGGTCGCGTTAGAAAAACCCACCGATTTGGAAAAAGGCCAATGGTATTTCCAGCGCTATGTGCAGCATCTGCCCACCGCAGGTGAAATCGTGTTGATGGATCGCAGTTGGTACAACCGTGCGGGCGTAGAGCGCGTCATGGGCTTTTGCAACGATACCGAATACCATGAATTCATGCGCCAAACCCCAGAATTTGAGCGCCACTTGGTACGCAGCGGCGTGCATCTCATCAAGTTCTGGTTCAGCGTGAGCCGTGAAGAACAACGCCGCCGTTTCAAAGAACGCGAAAACCATCCGCTGAAACAATGGAAACTCAGCCCCATCGACCTGCAATCATTGGACAAATGGGATGACTACACCCGCGCCAAAGAAGCGATGTTCTTTGAAACCGATACCGCCGATGCACCTTGGACAGTGATCAAAAGCGTCTGCAAAAAACGCGCCCGTTTGAACGCCATGCGCTACGTGTTGCACAAACTGCCCTACACCAATAAAAACGTGGAAAACATCTGCAAACTCGACCCGCTGGTCGTCGGTCGCGCCCATGTGGTTTATGAACGCGGTGAAAGACCCACGGCCTTGCTGTAATCGCTATCTCACTTCTTTATGCACACAACTAATCAGATTGATGTCGTCGTCATGGCGGCAGGTAAAGGCACGCGCATGAAAAGCAAGCTGCCCAAGGTACTGCACCCGCTTGCGGGGAAGCCGTTGCTGGGGCATGTGCTGGATACCGCACAGGCACTGCACGCACGCCAAGCCGTGGTGATTACGGGTCATGGTGCTATCGGAGTTGAAGCATTTTGTTCCGACTACACCCGTTCGACCAGCGAATTGGGCTTGAAGATGGTGCGCCAAGAACCGCAGCTCGGAACGGGTCATGCCGTCCAGCAAGCCGTTCCGGTTTTGGAGGATGATGGGATTGTGGTGGTGCTGTCGGGCGATGTTCCGCTAACGCAACCGTCCACCCTGCAACACCTCATCACCGCCTGCGCGGGCAATCGGCTGGCACTGCTGACGCTCACCATGCCCGATCCATCGGGTTACGGGCGCATTGAGCGCGATGGTGAAACAGTCAAAGCCATCGTCGAACACAAAGATGCCAGCCCTGCCCAGCGTGCCATTCAAGAAATTTACAGTGGCATCATGGCGGTTCCGGCGAAGTTGCTCAAAACTTGGTTGGCACGATTGGATAACCAAAACGCCCAAAACGAGTATTACTTGACCGATATTGTCAAATTCGCCGTAGCGGACGGGGTGAGCGTGGTGGCGCACCAAATCACCGATGCCGTGCAAGTCGCGGGCGTAAACAGCCCCGTGCAGCTTGCCGAACTGGAACGCGCGTACCAATCGCGCCGCGCCTACGCCCTGATGGAAAACGGCGTGCGGCTGGCCGACCCCGCGCGGCTGGATGTGCGTGGGCATTTGCAATGCGGGCAAGATGTCAGCATTGACGTGAATTGCATCTTTGAAGGCCATGTCGTGCTGGGCGATGGCGTGCGCATCGGTGCAAACTGCGTGATTGCCAATACCGTGATTGAAGCCGGAGCGGTGATTCACCCCTTCACCCACATTGATGGTGAAAAGCTGGGTGTATCAATCGGTTCGGGGACGTTGATTGGGCCTTTTGCGCGGCTGCGTCCGGGCACGATGTTGGGCGAGAACGTACACATTGGCAACTTTGTGGAAATCAAAAATTCCACACTGGCCGATGGTGCGAAAGCCAACCATCTGGCGTATTTGGGCGATGCCACGGTGGGCGAGCGTGTCAATTACGGTGCAGGCAGCATCACCGCGAATTACGACGGCGCAAACAAACACCGGACGGTGATGGAAGCGGATGTGCATATCGGTAGCAACTGCGTACTGGTCGCGCCCGTGACCATTGGCGCAGGCGGCACGGTAGGCGGTGGTTCGACTATCACCAAAGACACGCCAGCGGGTGCGTTAAGCGTCTCACGCGGGCGACAGGTGAGCGTGCCGAATTGGAATCGTCCGGCGAAACAATCGACTTCCA
Organism: uncultured Rhodoferax sp.; assembly: GCA_937863075.1. Lineage (GTDB taxonomy): Bacteria > Pseudomonadota > Gammaproteobacteria > Burkholderiales > Burkholderiaceae_C > Allorhodoferax. The sequence goes on from CALMCD010000040.1 coordinate 6,978, forward strand.
AGGGATGAAACACTTCAACAATGCCGGCCCCTGTATCGAGGGCGACCATTTCATGATCGATCCCTTGGTGCGGATTGATGTAGAAGATATGGAAAACCTGATTCAGGCCAAGCGTTATTTCGTGCTGCACGCGCCACGGCAAACGGGCAAGACCACTTGCTTGTTGGCCTTGATGCACCACTTGAATCAGCAGGG
>CALMCD010000041.1 GCA_937863075.1 uncultured Rhodoferax sp.
ACCGCGCCTTCGGGCGTTTTTGGGGGGAAAAATTCAATGCTGGTTTTCATTTTCAAAATCGGTTAATGCAAAATCAATTAACTGCTCTAATAATTCATCACAAATGATGACGCTTTGCTTATAACCTTCACAATCCAATAAAAAATTATACCGATATTCTTCTGCACACACCGTAATTACTTGCAGCGCCATAAAGTATTTGGTTTTATTGGTGGTGAATGCGGTGGTGGCAATCACCTCTTCCAATAACTTTTGTAATTTGTGTGTTTTGCTATAAGAACCAAAGCGACTTTTCGTTTCTAACAAATGCTTGAATAATAACTCCAGCATTTTTTGATAATGGAAACATTCAATGGAACAATCTTGAATGTCCGTTTTCTTCAAAACGTCAATGGCAACGGCATGTTCCCAAGATTTTCCGGCTAAATTTTCAATATTTTTGAATTTTTTCAGTTTATCTTGGTACATGATGCGTCCATTACTTTTTCGCCGCAATAAAAAATTCCCGATTCCCGTCACCGCCAGCGATGGGAGAATCAAACCAATGGGTCACCGTTAGCCCTAAATCGGCGCAGCAGTCACGCAGGCGTTGTTCGATTTGGGGGTAATACGAAGCGTCCTTCACAATGCCGCCTTTGCCCACTTGCCCGGGTTGCAATTCAAACTGGGGTTTGACCAGCGTGAGCAGCGTTCCACCCAGTTTCAAAAATGGCACAACCGCCGGCAGCACCAAGGTTTGCGAGATAAACGACAAATCGGCAACGATGACATCGAATGCCCAATCGCGCCCTTCAGGATCGGAAATTTCAGGATCAAAAAGCCCGCCAGCGCCCGTGTATCCTGCACATGCAGCTATCAAATCCGTAGTATCTAATGCCCGCGCATTGACCTTTTCAACGCATAAAACGCGCTCATCGTTGCGGATGTGGGGGTGCAATTGCTCGCTCCCCACATCCACGCCGACCACGCTTTGTGCGCCGTGTTGCAACAGGCAATCGGTGAAACCGCCCGTGCTTTGCCCGACATCCAAGCCATCCAAACCCTCCACCTTCAGCGCGATATGCTTCAAAGCCGCTTCGAGTTTCAAGCCGCCGCGTGAAACATAGCGTGCCTCGGAATCGTCCAGCAGGCGGATTTGCGCCGATTCGGGTACATCGTCGCCATTTTTTTGGATACGTTTCCAGGTGGCGGTGAGCGGGTCTTGCAACCATTCAACGCCATCGGCAATCAGGCGTTGGGCTTGGGAGCGGGTGCTGGCGAGTTGCCGAGCTACCAATAATTGGTCAATGCGCATGGATTAAATATCGGTTCTTAATAACGGTAAGTATCTTTTTTATACGGCCCCGATTTGCTTACGCCAATATAGGCGGCTTGCTCATCGGTGAGTTCGGATAATTGTGCGCCTACCTTTTTCAGGTGCAGGCGGGCGACTTTTTCATCCAAATGCTTCGGCAAAACATATACTTTACCGACTTCATATTGATCGGGTTTTGTGAACAATTCAATTTGTGCAATAGTTTGATTCGCAAAACTGGAACTCATCACAAAACTGGGGTGACCCGTGCCACAACCCAAATTTACCAAACGGCCTTTTGCCAACAAAATAATCCGTTTGTTATCGGGGAAGATAACGTGATCGACTTGGGGTTTAATTTCTTCCCATTCGCATTTTTCCAACGAAGCCACATCAATTTCGTTATCAAAATGTCCGATATTGCACACAATGGCTTGGTCTTTCATCGCTGCCATGTGTTCGTAGCGGATGACGTTTTTATTACCGGTAGCGGTCACGAAAATATCGGCTTTATCGGCGGCATATTCCATCGTCACGACTTTGTAGCCTTCCATCGCGGCTTGCAGGGCGTTGATGGGGTCGATTTCGGTGACCCACACTTGGGCGCTCAAAGCCCGCAGTGCTTGCGCCGAACCCTTGCCCACATCGCCATAACCCGCCACCAAAGCGACTTTGCCCGCCACCATCACATCGGTCGCGCGTTTAATGGCATCGACCAAGGATTCGCGGCAACCGTACAAATTATCGAATTTGCTTTTGGTCACGGAATCGTTTACGTTAATCGCACGCAACGCCAGCGTACCTTTCTCCGACATTTCGTTCAAACGCAGCACGCCCGTGGTCGTTTCTTCGGTCACGCCGATGATGTGTTGCAGGCGACGGCTGTACCACGTTGCATCGTCTTTCAACTTGGCTTTAATCGCGTTGAAGAGGCAGATTTCTTCTTCGCTGCTGGGATTGTCTAAAACGGATAGGTCGGTTTCAGCTTTTGTGCCGAGGTGCATCAACAAGGTTGCATCGCCGCCGTCATCCAAAATCATGTTGGGGCCTTGGTCACCAAATTCAAAAATGCGGTGCGTGTAATCCCAATAATCCACCAGCGTTTCGCCTTTGTAGGCAAAAACGGGCGTGCCTTTTTCCACCAACGCAGCAGCGGCGTGGTCTTGGGTGGAAAAAATGTTGCACGATGCCCAGCGCACTTCCGCGCCCAAGGCTTGCAGGGTTTCGACCAGCACACCGGTTTGAATCGTCATGTGCAACGAACCGGTAATGCGTGCGCCTTTCAGGGGTTGGCTGGCGGCAAATTCTTCGCGGATGGCCATCAAACCGGGCATTTCGGTTTCGGCAATGCGCAGCTCTTTACGACCCCATGCAGCGAGGCTTAAATCCGCAATTTTGTAATCGGAAAAGTTTGAGACGTTCGATACGTTTGACATCAATGGCTCCAAAAAGATGAAACCACGATTTTTGTGCTCACCACACAAGGAAATCGTGGGTGAGCGTCGTTGGGAGGGGAGAAGGTTCCGAGCCTCATTCACCGCATACCATCAAGGGGTGGGTGAACTGCAACGCTCCTCGGAAGGAAGCGCATTATAAAGAGCTTCAAGAATCACGGTGGGTGGTGAAGGCAATATGCTTGTCAATCTCTAACAGCACCTCATCCAACCAATGCGCCAGTTGGTGCAGGGTTTCACGGTTGGGATTTTGTTCCCATTGGGTGGCTACAGCGGCTAACCGATTGGCTCCAATGCTGATCGCCAACTCTTTCAGGGTGTGAATGTGGTGACGCATGGCTTCTTCATCGTTGTTCGTCCATGCCGCTTCAATATCCGCAACGCTGTTGGAATGATCCGTATAAAAACGGTGCAGCAAACGGTTATAGCCGCTTTGATTGTGGTTCAGCCGCTTCAATGCCGTCGTGGTATCTAGCACCCTGTGTTCCGTCACTTGTTCTGTCACTTGTTCTGTCACTTCGGCTTCGGGGTATCGCTGGGATTCGTGTGGGATGGTAGCGGGTGGGTTGCCCAACTGGTAGGGCAGGTCAAAGTAAAAGTTACTGCCCTTTGCGGGAACACTGTGAACCCCGATCGTGCCGCCCATCAATTCCACCAATCGGCGCGAGATGGATAAACCCAAACCCGTCCCCCCAAAACGGCGGGTCATGGAACTATCTGCCTGCGTGAAAGGGGTAAATAGGCGGGAACTGATGTCGGGATCAATGCCAATACCCGTATCAATCACCTCAAAACGCACAAACGGGAAGGTGAGGGTGACGCGAATCAACACCTCACCCTTCTCGGTGAATTTGATGGCATTCCCGACCAAATTCACCATGACCTGCCCTAAACGCAGCGGGTCGCCGATTAACCAATCCACTACATCCGGTGCGACTTCAAGGCGCAAGGCTAACTTCTTCTCCTGTGCGCGGTAACTGGTAATGTCGAATACGTGATCCAGCATTTGCGATAAGCTGAAATCTACCGATTCCACCCCCATCATGCCGGCTTCGATTTTGGAAAAATCCAAAATATCGTTGACGATCCCTAGCAAGTTATGGGTAGCCGTTTCGACTTTGTGGAGGTAATTGCGCTGCTTGGAATTCAAATCGGTTTGCAGTGTCAAATGCGTCATGCCGACAATGGCGTTGATGGGGGTGCGGATTTCGTGGCTGATGTTCGCCAAGAAATCGGCTTTGGCAGCCGATGCGACTTCGGCTTGGGCGCGGGCTTCTGAGGCAATGCGTTCGGCTTCTTGAAGGTCTTGCGTGCGCTCGCTCACTTTGCGTTCTAGATCGCTGTTGGATTGTTCTAGCGTGTCTTGCACTTGAATCAAACGCTGCCGCATGGTTTCGTGGGCTTGCACCAGCTCATCCATTTCACGCCAAGGGGTTTCAATGTGAATGGGTTCATCCAAACACTGCTGACCCAGCCGCACACTGGCTTGCTCCAACGCCAAAAGCGGTTTGGCAAAGGCTTGGGCGACGCGCACGGCAATCCAAATCCCCAGTGCAAGCGTGAGCAAAACGGTAAAAATAAACGCCCAAATGGTGTACGGCTGAATCGGTGAAAACGTCTCTTGCGGGGAGAAAACGCCAGCCCAGAGTTTGTGCGCCCCCATTTCGATGGGGTAGAAAAAGTTATACCAACCCTCCATCCCCACGTAAAAAGAATCGGCAATCCCTTGCGCCTGTCCTTTACGTTGCCATTGGTTGTAACCTGCTTGCACGTCCAACAACCCCGCTTCCGAGGGCGTTTTGAGGAGGGCAAATTGCATCGCGGCATTGTCAATGAAATGATCGTCACGCGGCAGGGCGATCATGGTTCCATCGTGGTGAAATAAAACGGCTTTGCCCCGATCGTCACCGATATGGAGTTGGCTGGTGATGTCGGTTAACTCATGCAGCAACACATCGTGTCCCAGCACATAACGGCTGCCGTCTTTGTTGCGCCAATGGGTCGATGCCGTGATTCCGGGTAATTTGAGGGTGAAAAAAATATACGGGTTCGTCCAATGAATATCCCTTTCACTGGGCAACACCACGGCCCCCCGAAACCAAGGGCGGGTGCGGGTATCGTAATCGGATTGGCGCGATTCCACGTTCAAATGTTCGCCTTCCGCTGACCAGTAAACCCAATAGGCTTGCTGGTTCCACGCATCAGGGTGCGTGAGACGGTTGATCCACCCCCCCTCGGGGCTGCGCAAAATCAAAATCTCCCGCCCCGATTCATGCGCTAAATTGATCGAAGAAATTTGCTCGTGGTTCGTGATGACGGGCGCAAACAGGGCATTCAGGTGCATTAAATCGTCTTGATCCAAATGCCCCTGCCGAATCCAATCGCGGCTAATGCGTAAATTGGTTTCGATGTTGTGGCGCATTTGCTCCAAATGCACATTCATCCGTTGCGCTGCCATTCCCATTTGCGCCTCAGCCAGATGGGTTGAGACAGGCTTCACCACCAGCCAATAACTGCCGAATGTAAAAATCACCAAAATCACCAGCAATAACAGCGTGATGCGAAGGCTTAGGCTATCCGCAAATGTGATTTTGGACGTAAGGGGAGGGGGAACGGCAGGAAGCATGGGGAGATAATAGGGGCAATCATGAATCCTATCTTACATACCGTCTACAGTGCCGAAACGCGCCGCCGCCGTACCTTCGCCATCATTTCCCATCCTGATGCGGGTAAGACTACTTTGACTGAAAAATTGCTGCTGTTTTCAGGTGCAATTCAAATTGCTGGCTCCGTCAAGGCGCGTAAAGCCAGCCGCCATGCCACATCCGACTGGATGGAGATTGAAAAACAACGCGGAATTTCCGTTGCCTCCAGCGTGATGCAGATGTCCTACCGCGACCATGTGATCAATTTATTGGATACACCTGGACACAAAGATTTCTCCGAAGACACCTACCGCGTGCTGACCGCCGTCGATTCTGCGCTCATGGTGATTGATGCAGCCAACGGGGTGGAAAGCCAAACCCGCCGCCTGATTGAAGTGTGCCGCCAGCGCGATACGCCCATCATCACCTTCGTGAACAAAATGGACAGGGAAGTGCGCGAGCCGCTGGATATTTTGGACGAGATCGAACGGGAACTCGGAATGCCCTGCGTGCCGATGACATGGCCAGTCGGTCAGGGCAAATCGTTTGGCGGGATTGTGAATCTGCGTACCCAAGCGATGACCGTGTTTGAATCGGGTAGCGAACGCCGTCCGCAAGATTTCGATACCGTGCCGTTGGACAATGCCGATTCTTTAGCCCAACGCTTTGGAAGTGAATGGACAGCCGCGATGGAAAGCATGGAGCTTGCCACTGGCGCATCCCCCGCATGGGATTTGGAAGCGTTTTTAGCGGGCAAGCAAACCCCTGTTTTCTTTGGTTCGGGCGTGAACAATTTCGGGGTGATGGAGGTGTTGGATGCGCTGGTCGATTTAGCCCCCAGCCCGCAAAGCCGTATCAGTACAACGATGGTCAATCGCCAACCCGTCGTGAAAGAAGTGCAGCCGGATGAGGAAGCGTTCAGCGGAGTCGTCTTCAAAGTGCAAGCGAATATGGATGCCAATCACCGCGACCGCATCGCCTTTGTGCGCATGGCATCGGGCAGATACGCACCCGGGATGAAACTCAAGGTGATGCGTACCGCCAAAGAACTGCGCCCGACCAGCGTGGTGACTTTTATGAGCCAACGCCGTGAAGCGGTGGAAGAAGCGTATGCAGGCGACATCGTGGGCTTTACCACGCACGGCGGCGTGCAGTTGGGCGACACAATTACCGATGGCAGTGTGAACCTGATGTACACCGGATTGCCCTTCTTTGCACCGGAAATGTTCATGACCGTGATCTTGAAAAATCCGCTGCGCACCAAACAATTGCAACAAGGTTTGGCACAGTTGGGCGAGGAGGGCGCGATTCAAGTCTTCAAACCCGAAATGGGCGGCAATATGCTGCTGGGCGCGGTCGGGCAGTTGCAGTTTGAAGTGGTGCAACATCGCTTAAAAGGCGAATACGATGCCGATATTCGCCTAGAAGGTTGCCAGTACACCGGAGCGCGTTGGATTACCGCCGACACCCCCAAAGAGCTGCAAGAATTTATCAACGCCTACCCCCAACGCATGGCACGCGATGCGGCGGATACGCTGGCGTACCTCTGCACCAGCCCCTACGATGTGCGCTTGGCACAAGAGCGCTTCCCGAAGATTCATTTCCATCCGCTACGCGAACACGCAGGGTTGAGTTTGGGGAGTGCGGGGTAGAACTGCCTGCCAATGCACTGCACTGGCAGGTTGAGCGTGGTAACCCGATTTACTTAGCAGCGGAAGCGGGCTTCTCGGCTTTTTCCGCTTTGTCGGTTTTCTCTACTT
>CALMCD010000042.1 GCA_937863075.1 uncultured Rhodoferax sp.
GCCATCGCACCGTCTGCTTCGTCATCGGCGGATTATTTGCTAATGGTTTGCCAAGTGGACATCACCGAATCAGGATTGAGCGAGATAGAGGAAATACCCTCATCCACCAGCCATTTGGCGAAATCAGGGTGGTCGCTAGGCCCTTGCCCGCAAATGCCCACGTACTTGCCCTGACGCTTGCACGCCGCAATCGCCATGCTAATCAAAGCCTTCACCGCAGGATCGCGCTCATCGAAATCAGCGGCTAACAATTCCAGCCCCGAATCCCGATCCAAGCCCAATGTCAATTGCGTCAAATCGTTGGATCCAATGGAGAAACCATCGAAGTATTCCAAAAACTGATCCGCCAAAATCGCATTACTGGGGATTTCGCACATCATGATGATCTTCAAACCGTCATTGCCCCCGCCGTCACCACGCCGCAAGCCGTGCCGACCCAGCAACTCGGTTACCCGCCGCGCTTGTCCCAAGGTGCGCACAAACGGAACCATGATTTGAACATTGGTCAGCCCCATGCTTTCACGCACGCGCTTGAGTGCCTCGCACTCCATCGCAAACGCTTCGCCAAATTCACGGCTGACGTAACGTGCTGCACCACGGAAACCCAGCATCGGGTTTTCTTCTTCCGGCTCGTAACGGCTGCCACCAATCAGCTTGCGGTATTCATTGCTCTTGAAATCGGACAAGCGCACGATAACGGGCTTCGGCCAGAAGGCTGCCGCAATCGTCGCCACGCCTTCTGCCACGCGGTCCACATAAAACGCACGCGGCGATACATGCCCCCGCGCTACCGATTCGACCGCTTTCTTCAAATCGGAGTCGATATTTGGATAATCCAAAATCGCTTTCGGGTGTACGCCGATATTGTTGTTGATGATAAATTCCAACCGCGCCAGCCCCACGCCTTCATTGGGCAACTGGCAGAAATCAAACGCCAACTGCGGATTGCCCACGTTCATCATGATTTTGACGGGGATTTCGGGCATGGTTCCGCGTTGGACTTCGGTTACTTCGGTTTCGAGCAGCCCATCGTAAATAAAACCGGTATCGCCCTGCGCACAACTCACCGTGACCAGCATTCCGTCTTTGAGCCGTTCGGTCGCATGACCACAGCCGACCACCGCCGGAATACCCAATTCACGGGCGATGATGGCGGCATGGCAAGTGCGCCCACCCCGATTGGTGACGATAGCCGCCGCGCGTTTCATGACGGGTTCCCAATTGGGGTCGGTCATATCGGTAACCAAAATATCACCAGCCTGCACCTTATCCATATCCGCCAAACTGTCCACCACACGCACCGAACCTGTGCCGATTTTTTGCCCAATCGCCCGTCCCTCGATAAGCACGGTGCTAGAGCCTTTCAATTTATAGCGGTATTCGGCTTGATTGCGGGCTTGGCTTTTGACGGTTTCCGGGCGGGCTTGGAGGATGTAGAGCTGCCCATCTTGACCATCTTTGCCCCATTCAATGTCCATCGGGCGTGCATAGTGTGCTTCAATAATGAGAGCATAGCGTGCCAGTTGTTCAACATCGGCATCGGTCAAGGAATAGCGGTTGCGTTGTTCGGGTGGGACATCGGTGGTTTTCACCAGCTTACCGCCGCCTGCTGCTTTTTCCTGCGCGGTGGTGAATTCCATCTGCACCAGTTTAGAACCCAAATTACGCCGAATAATCGCTTGATGCCCCGCACGCAGCATGGGTTTGTGAACGTAAAACTCGTCGGGATTGACCGCGCCTTGCACCACCGTTTCGCCCAAACCGTAGCTCGATGTAATGAAAACCACATCCGAAAAACCCGATTCGGTATCAATCGTGAACATCACGCCCGCTGCGCCGATGTCCGAACGCACCATGCGTTGAATCCCTGCGCTCAAAGCGACTTGCGCATGGGCAAAGCCTTTGTGAACGCGGTAGCTGATGGCACGGTCGTTGTAGAGCGAGGCAAATACTTCTTTGATTTTGTGCAAAATATCTTCGATGCCATGCACATTCAAGAAGGTTTCTTGCTGCCCTGCGAAGGAGGCATCGGGCAAATCTTCGGCGGTGGCGGAGGAGCGCACGGCAAAAGTCGCTTCCGTGTTATCGCCGCTGAGGGTTTGAAAAGAATCCCGAATCGCTTGCTCTAGCGCGGAGGGGAAGGGTTGGTCGATCACCATCGCGCGGATCGCAGCACCGGTTACGGCCAGCGCCCGCACATCTTCGGTATCCAATACGTCCAGACGTGCCTGAATCGCATCGTGTAAACCGTTAAACTGCAAAAACTCCCGAAACGCATACGCCGTTGTCGCAAAGCCCGTGGGAACACGCACGCCGCTGGGGAGCTGGGAAATCATTTCGCCCAAACTGGCATTTTTTCCCCCCACCGATTCCACATCCGTCATGCGCAGACGTTCAAAAGGCACTACCCAATCCGTTGGATCAAACAAAGCAGACATCGAAGACATTACACAAACCTCCTAAGTTACAAAAATTCGGGTGCAAAATGCACGATTCGCACGATTTTTCAAGATTTTTCCAGCAGGAGTCACACCGATGCCCCATCGCACCGTTTATTTTGTGTCAGACGGCACGGGAATTACCGCCGAAACCTTCGGCAGCGCTATTCTGGCGCAGTTTGAAACCAAGGCACGCAAGGTGCGATTTCCATTCGTCGATACCGTGGACAAAGCGCACCAGATTGTGCGTCAAATAAACCACTCCGCCCTACTGGAGGGTCAACGGCCCATCGTATTTATTACGCTGGTGAACACCGAAGTGCTGTCCGTCATCCAAAATACCTGTAACGGGATGTTGCTCGACATGTTTGCCATGTTTGTGCAACCGCTGGAACGCGAGCTAGGGTTGAAATCCAACCACCGCACCGGACGTTTCAGCGATGCCAGCAAGAGCAAAGAATATCAGGATCGGATTGAGGCTATCAATTTTTCTTTAGCGCATGATGACGGGCAAACCAACCGCGATTTGGAACAATCCGATGTCATTTTGATCGGGGTCAGCCGCAGCGGGAAAACGCCCACTTCGCTCTATCTGGCGATGCAATACGGTTTGAAGGTTTCTAACTACCCGTTGATTCCCGAAGATTTTGAACGCCGTCAGCTCCCTCCCGCCTTGGTTCCGCACAAAGGAAAAATTTTTGGCCTTACCATCAGCCCCGACCGCTTGAGTGAAATCCGCAACGAACGCCGCCCCGATTCCCGCTACGCCTCGCTGGAAAATTGCCGTGTCGAAATCCACGAGGCCGAGGCGATGATGCGCCGTTCCGGTATCCGCTGGCTTTCCACCACCACCAAGTCGATTGAGGAAATTGCAACCACAATTTTGCAGGAATTGCATCCCAACTTCGACATTTTTTAATCCCACCCCCTAGAATTCAAACGCTTTGCCTCCAGATGAGGAGGCTGGCAGTGGGACACTATCCCACTTCACACAAAGGAGAAAAGCATGTCACTGGTTATCAACAACATGGAAACGGTCGTTACCTCGACCGCTGAGCGCAACAAGGTACTGCGCAACACTTACTGGTTACTCGCACTAAGCCTCATCCCCACCGTGTTGGGTGCATGGCTGGGCGTTGCCACAGGTATCACCAAGGCGATGGGCGGTGGGCTGGGAATGATTTTATTTTTGGCAGGCGCATTTGGCTTTATTTTCGCCATTGAAAAAACCAAAAACTCGGCGGCTGGCGTACCCGTTTTATTGGCATTTACCTTCTTTATGGGTTTAATGCTGTCGCGCCTGATTGCAATGGTGCTGGGTTTCAAAAACGGCACGGAATTGATTATGACGGCCTTTGGTGGAACCGCTGGCGTATTCTTTGTCATGGCCAGCCTTTCTAGCGTGATTAAACGTGATTTATCCGGTATGGGTAAATGGTTGTTTGTGGGCGCATTGGCGGTGATGGTGGGCGGTATTATCAATATCTTTGTCGGTTCAACTGTCGGCATGATGGTTATTTCGATGATGTCCATCGGTATTTTCAGCGCCTATATGCTGTATGACCTGAAACAAATCGTAGACGGCGGTGAAACCAATTATATTAGCGCGACACTGGCTTTGTATTTGGATATTATCAACGTCTTCCAAAGTTT
>CALMCD010000043.1 GCA_937863075.1 uncultured Rhodoferax sp.
GAGCGGATTTTCTGGGCGGGGGTATTGTTTTTATTGTGTTCGGTGTGCAATTCCATCACTTGTTTATTCAAATGGTCACGCTGTTGGCGAATTTCTGCCATGCTGCCTTCCAATTCGGCATTGCGCTGGGTTTGTTCCATCAACGCGGCACGGGCGGTGTCTATTTCTTTATTCAAGTCTTTGCTGATTTTGGCGGCGTGGGTGCGCTCGCGGTCGATTTCCAGCAGCAGGCGTTTGCTTTCGGTGGCAAAGCGTTCGGCGGCGGCGGCGGATGCGGTGCGTTGTTGTTCCAGCTCGTGCGTGAAACGTTGTTGCAAGGCATTGAGGCTTTCTTGCAGCTCACGCCGCTGCGTCATCGCGGTTTCTACCTGATTTTGCAAAATCCCCATTTCGGTTTGCGCACGGTTCAATGCCGATTGCGTGGATTGCAACGATTGGCCTAATTCTTTAGCCGTTGCTTCGCTCACCTGCAAGCGTTCGGCAGTGGCTTGGACTGCGTTGTGGGCGTGGTCGATTTGCGCCTGTGCATCTTCCCGAAACGATTGCAATCCTTCTTGCGCCTGCGTTTGCGCCTGCTGCCAAACGGTGGTGAGCATGGCGGCGGCGGCATCGCGCAGCGATTCGGGCAAATCGGGGTGTTCGATACGAATCCGGCTTTTTTCGCGCAGCGTTTCCCAAAATTTATTCAACGCTTCGGCTGGCGCACTCATGCTGCCTTTGCGCACCAATTGGTAGAGCTTATTCGCGGTCGGCGTGATGCCGTAGCGAAAGAACAACAGCGCCGAAACCTCGCGGTACAGCTCTTGGGTATCGGGGAATTGGGCGCGTAGGCGCTCAACTTCCGCTTGAATTTGATTTGTTTCGTTTTCCATGTGTGCCACCTATTCAACCTGTGCGATTCCTTGATTCGGATTCTATCTTAATTTTAATATCAATAATACAACGTATTATGTTGTATTTCATGATTGAAGTTTGTGGTTGTGGCAATTCTATGGACATAACAAATATAATGTCCATAGAATTGGTGAAATTGGAAGGTTTGGTATGAATGAGCTGGTTTTTGATGGAAATAGCGGTGGCTACGGCTGGCAATTGGAGGAAATTCCACTTCCGGCGCGGCTGGATGGCAGGCAGGGGCGTAATCGTGGGCAGGGAATGGTGCAGTTATCGGCGCAAGATGACCGTGCGGCGGTGTTGGCGTGGCTGGCGCGGTATGCCGATTCGCCCGCTACGTTGGCGAGCTACCGCAAAGAAGCCGAACGTCTCATGCTGTGGGCGGTGTGGCAACACGGTGCGGCGCTATCGGATTTGACGCATGAAGATTTTTTGCTGTACCAGCGTTTTTTGGCTGATCCGCAGCCCGCCGAGCGTTGGGTGATTGCGCAGGGGCAAAAGCCGGCGCGTCAGTCCCCGTTGTGGCGACCGTTTGCAGGGCCATTGAGCAGTGCCAGCCAGCGGCAAGCGATTTCGATTTTGAACGCCATGCTAACGTGGCTAGTCGCTGCGGGGTATTTGGCGAGCAATCCGCTGGCACTCAGCCGCAAACGCAAGCGCCTGAATCCGCCCACGGTTAGCCGCTTTTTGCCGCAAGAGAGTTGGCAAGCGGTCAAAACCACCATCCAAGCCATGCCGATGGAAACAGCGCGTGAAAAACTCCACGCCGCGCGGGTGCGTTGGCTGTTTTCGCTGCTGTATTTGGGGGGATTGCGGGTTTCGGAAGTGGTTCACACCACGATGGGTGATTTGATAGAACGCCGTAGCACCGACGGGCGCACGCGCTGGTGGTTGCAGGTGGTGGGAAAGGGAGAGAAATCCCGCCTCATTCCCGTGACCGATGAATGGATGGAAGAACTCCAACGCTACCGTTTGGCGAATGGCTTGGGCGCAATGGTTCACGCTGACCCAACCCCGCTGTTGCTTCCCATCATCGGCAAAGGTCAGCCGATCAAGCCGATGGCTCGTAGCGCGATTCACGAAATCGTGAAAAAAGTGGTGCGGGAAAGCGCAGCCCGCCTACGCGCCCAAGGTTCTGAGTTTGAAGCGGTGGCAGCACATCTCGAACAGGCTTCCACCCACTGGATGCGCCACACCGCTGGTAGCCATTTGAGTGAAAAGGCGGACATCAAGGTGGTGCGGGACAATTTGGGGCATTCCAATATCAGCACCACCAGCATTTATTTGCATACCGAAGACGATCAGCGGCACGATGCCACCGCCGCCGTTCACCGTTTAGGCTGGGGCAACGGCTAACAGTTGCTTCACTTCGCGCACGTTCATGCCGTAGATTTCGGCAAATTCGGCGATACCCTTGCCGCTGGATTGGTAGGCGCGTGCCAATGCTTCGGCGCGGGCGGTGTGGGATTGCACTTCGGTCATGGCTTCGTCCAAAATGGCATTGGTTTCTTCGTTGCGGGTGCGCACCAAATCGGCATATTCTTCGGGGGTCATGCCCGAATGTTTCCATGCCTGCACAATGCGTTGTACCAGCTCGGTACGCGATCCTTTTTCTTTGCGGCGGCGAAATATCTCGGTCAATGCTTGGTAAATGTGCAGCGGAGCCATTTTTTCCACAACCTTGCCCTGCAAATCATGGCGCGATTTTCCGGCTGCTACTGCACCCAAATAGCGATTGGAACGGGTGTGAAAGGCCAAGGCATTTTTCAATGTTTCTTTTTCAAAAACTTCGGGATGTGCCTCTAGCAAATCCTGAAAAATACCGCGTTTGAGTGGTACAAACACTGCGCCAAAAAGATGGGGGTATAACTCTGCCAATTTTTCAAGCACCGGAAACACATCCGATTTCATGGAGCGTTTGGGCGTTTCTGTAGCGGGGGTAATGGTGATAGGGGTATCTGTCATGGAACTCATGGAACAATAGGGGAATCGAAAAAAGCACGCTATGGTAACAATGAAACACACCTCCAACACATTCCAATGGAACGATGCGCTTCTACTGGAACAGCAACTCACGTCCGAAGAGCGTCAAGTGCGCGATGCCGCCGCCAGCTATTGCCAAGAGCAGCTCGCGCCCCGCGTGCTGGAAGCCTTCCGCCACGAAAAAACGGATACCGCCATTTTCCGCGAAATGGGGGAACTCGGTTTATTGGGGGCCACTATCCCCGAAACCTACGGCGGCGCGGGTTTGAATTATGTCTGCTACGGCTTGGTAGCGCGGGAAGTGGAGCGGGTGGATTCCGGCTTTCGTTCCATGATGAGCGTCCAATCCTCGCTGGTGATGCTGCCGATTTATGCCTTTGGCACGGAAGCGCAAAAGCAAACCTATCTGCCCAAACTCGCAAAAGGCGAATGGATTGGCTGCTTTGGCCTGACCGAACCCAATCACGGCTCCGACCCCGGCAGCATGGTGACCCGCGCCCGCAAGGTGGCTGGGGGGTATTCGTTAAGCGGTTCCAAAATGTGGATCACCAATAGCCCGATTGCCGATGTATTCGTGGTATGGGCAAAAGATGACGAAGGAAAAATTCGCGGTTTTATTTTGGAAAAAGGCTGGAAAGGTTTAAGCGCCCCCACCATTCACGGCAAAGTAGGGTTGCGCACCAGCATTACGGGCGAGATCGTGATGGATGAAGTATTCTGCCCCGAAGAAAACGCTTTCCCCGATGTACGCGGCTTAAAAGGCCCATTTACCTGCCTCAACAGCGCCCGCTATGGCATTGCGTGGGGTGCGTTGGGTGCGGCAGAGGATTGCTATGCCCGCGCCCGCCAGTACACGATGGATCGCCTGCAATACGGCAGACCCTTGGCGGCGAATCAACTGGTGCAGAAAAAATTGGCCGATATGGTGACCGAAATCAGCCTTGGTTTACAAGCCAGTTTGCAAGTGGGGCGCTTGAAAGACAGTGGTCAAGCGGCGGTCGAAATGACTTCGATCATCAAACGCAATTCCTGCGGCAAAGCGCTGGACATCGCCCGCCTTGCCCGCGACATGATGGGCGGCAACGGTATCAGCGACGAATTTGGCGTAGCGCGGCATCTGGTGAACTTGGAAGTCGTCAATACCTACGAAGGCACGCATGACATTCACGCTTTGATTTTGGGGCGTGCGATTACGGGGATTGCGGCGTTTTAGGTT
>CALMCD010000044.1 GCA_937863075.1 uncultured Rhodoferax sp.
TGGGGCGCGAGGTGCGGGAATATGTTGATGCGCTGGGGCTTTTGAATCAGCAAGTCGCGGCATCATGTGAACGGGTTACGCTGATGGCGGCGGGTTTGCCGTTGATTTTGAAGTAACAATCACCCCCTATGACTAGCATCACAAAAATCACAAAAACCCCAGAAACCAAAGAGCTTCAAATTGAAAACGAGATCATTGCCAAGCTCCAAGACCTGAAATATGCCTATCGCCCTGATATTCGCAATCGGGTAGCGTTGGAGGCTAATTTTCGCCAGAAATTTGAAGCACTCCATCAGGTTTTTTTGAGCGATAAGGAATTTGCGCGGTTGTTGGAACAAATTATTAGCCCCGATATTTTTCTGGCTTCCCAGCGTTTGCGCGAAACCAGCCATTTAGAGCGGGATGATGGTACACCTTTATTCTTTACGCTGGTTAATACCAAAGATTGGTGCAAAAATACCTTTGAAATTATCAACCAACTCCGTATAAATACCGATAACAGCTACCACCGCTATGACGTGATATTGCTGATGAACGGTATTCCGGTGGTGCAAATTGAACTCAAAGCCCTTGAAATCAATCCACGCCGTGCCATGCAGCAGATTGTGGATTATAAAAACGATGCAGGTAATGGTTATACCCGCACACTGATGTGCTTTATGCAGCTTTTTATTATTAGCAATAAAAGCAATACCTATTATTTTTCTAACAACAACAACCGCCATTTTAATTTTGATGCAGAAGAGCGTTTTCTACCTTTTTACCAATTAGCCGATTCGGATAATAAAAAAATCAGCCATTTAATGCCTTTTGCGGAAAAATTTCTGGCTAAATGCACACTAGGCGAAATGATTAGCCGTTATATGGTTTTGGTAGCCAGCGAGCAAAAGATATTGGTCATGCGCCCCTATCAAATTGATGCAGTGCGGGCGATTGTGGATTGCATCCATCAAAATCGGGGTAATGGCTATATTTGGCACACCACAGGCAGCGGTAAAACACTGACTTCCTTCAAAGCATCGACCCTGCTCAAAGATAATCCAGATATTCAAAAATGCCTTTTTGTTGTGGATAGAAAAGACCTTGACCGCCAAACACGCATAGAGTTTAATAAATTTCAAGCGGATTGTGTCGAAGAAAACTCTAATACCGAAAAATTGGTTCAGCGTTTACTTTCTAACAATTATGCCGATAAAGTCATTGTTACCACCATTCAAAAACTAGGGCGGGCGCTGGATGGTACGCAAAAACGCGAATACAAAAAACGCTTAGAGCCACTGCGTAATAAGCGTATTGTGTTTATTTTTGATGAATGCCATCGTTCGCAATTCGGTGAAAATCACCAGACCATTAAAGATTTCTTCCCCAACTCTCAACTTTTTGGCTTTACCGGAACGCCCATTTTTGCAGAAAACTCGAATTTAATTAAAGTAGAGGATAAACAAGCCTCGGCAAAAACAACCAAGGATTTATTTCAGCAGCAACTGCACGCCTATACCATTACGCACGCGATTGAAGATAAAAATGTTTTGCGCTTTCATATTGATTATTTCAAAGGGGAGGGGGAAGGAAAAAATGTAAAGAGTGCCATTGTGGATGCTATTTTTTCCAAGCACGCTACGGCTACCAATAACCGCAAATTTAACGCCCTTTTTGCCACTGCCTGCATTAACGATGCGATTGAATACCACCGTTTATTTCAAGAAGCCAATGCTACCGCAGTCAATCCGCTTCATATCGCTTGTGTATTCTCGCCACCGTCTGAGGTGCAATTACAAGAAGATTTATTGCAAGAGCAAGCCGACAATAAAGAAGCACCCGAGGAGAAAAAAGCCGCGCTAGAAGCCATTATTGCAAGCTATAACGCACGCTATCAAACCAATCACCGCATTGGTGATTTTGATGTTTATTATCAAGATGTGCAAAAGCGCATGAAAGATCAGCAATACCCGAACCATGATTTACCCCATGCCGAGAAAATTGATGTGCTGATTGTGGTCGATATGCTTTTAACAGGGTTTGATTCTTCTTATTTGAATACCTTGTATGTGGATAAACCGCTAAAACATCACGGTTTAATTCAAGCCTTTTCACGTACCAATCGCGTATTAAATTCAACCAAGCCTTATGGCAACATTTTGGATTTTCGGCAGCAGCAAAAAGCAGTGGATCAAGCGATTCAACTTTTCTCTGGTGAAAAATCGGATCAGGCGCGTGAAATTTGGTTGGTAGAAGCTGCTCCGCAGGTTATTCAAAAATACGAAACTGCCGTGAAAACGCTGACCGAATTCATGCAGAAAAAAGGTTTACCACCCGAACCCCATGCCGTTTTTAATCTGCAAGGCGATACGGCACGCGGTGAATTTATCAACCATTTCAAAGAAGTGCAGCGCCTTAAAACCCAGCTTGACCAATATACCGACCTTACGCCCGAAGATAAAAATACCATCGAAAATACGCTACCAATCAATCAACTCAAAGCCTTTCGTGGTGTATATTTAGAAACGGCCCAGCGTTTGCGCACCCAACAAACCCCCCATAAAACGCAGGATGATACGATTGCACAGCTTGATTTTGAATTTGTGCTTTTTGCCTCCACCATTGTGGATTATGATTATATTATGCGCCTGATGAGCCAGTTTAGCCAAGGTATTGAACGGCAAGCGATGGGGCGTGAAGAATTGATTGCGCTGATTGCATCCGATGCCAAATTGATGAACGAGCGTGAAGATATTACCGAATATATTAACACCCTGAAATCGGGCGCGGGGTTAAGCGAGCAAACTATTCGCCAAGGTTATGAAAATTTCAAAACCACCAAGAAAGACCATGAATTAAAAACACTGGCAAAAACCCATACACTAGAACCTGCTGCATTGCAGGCTTTTGTCGATATAACCTTGCAGCGCATGATTTTGGATGGTGATTTATTAACCGACCTTTTCGCCCCGCTAGAACTGGGCTGGAAAGCGCGTATTCAAAAAGAACTTGCTTTAATGCAGGATTTAATTCCTATTCTCAAAAAACTCGCCCAAGGGCATGATATTTCGGGATTAAAAGCGTATGAATAGCGAAAAAATATTCAATCTTCCAAAATATACTCAAAGACGACAAGATTTACGCAAAAATTCAACCATTCCAGAAAAACGGGTATGGGAAAAATTGCGTAAAGAGCAATTGGGTTTCAAATTCAGGCGACAGCATGGAATAGGGCATTACATTGTTGATTTTTACTGTCCAGAACGAAAACTCGTTATAGAAATAGATGGTGAAAGCCATTTTTCTGACGAAGGAAAAGAATACGATTATCAGAGGGACAACTATTTGCAAGGTGTTGGCTTGAAAGTGCTGCGTTTTACCAATGCTCAAATAACGGAAAATTTAGATGGCGTGCTTGCTGTGATTCAAGGAATAGTGAATGAGAAATAAAAATAATCCCCGTTCAGAAGAGAACCCCCTCCCGACCTCCCCCTTAGCAGGTGGAGGAGCATCAATTCCCTCCCTTGACAAG
>CALMCD010000045.1 GCA_937863075.1 uncultured Rhodoferax sp.
CGCCACCCCGCCGACAAATGCGCGGCGGCCGATGCCCTGCCCTGCGCAGCCGAGGCGGTCGTGCCGGAACGTATTTTTCCATCGCCCGCCCTGTTGCCCTGCCGTTTGGAACGCCCCGAGCTGGTGTCGGTGCTGAAAGTTCCCAAACGCTCGGTGCATACGGTGGAAGGGCGGGCGGCGTTGCTGCATTCCATCGCGCATATTGAATTGAATGCGATTGATTTGGCGTTGGATATTATTTGGCGCTTTCCCCATTTACCCGTGGCGTTTTACCAAGATTGGGCGCGGGTAGCACAGGAAGAAGCCAAGCATTTTCGATTATTAAATGATCATTTAGAAGCTCTGGGTTATCAATATGGTGATTTTCCGGCGCACAAGGGTTTATGGGACGCGGCGGAAAAATCCCAACACGATATATTAACCCGCCTCGCGCTCGTTCCCTGCACCTTGGAAGCAAGGGGATTAGACGCATCGCCCGCCGTGCGCGATAAATTATTATCTGCCGGCGATAAAAAGGGCGCGGAGATTTTAAGTTTAATTTTAGAAGAAGAAATCGGCCACGTCGCCATCGGAAACCGCTGGTTTCATTATATTTGCGCCGAACGCGGATTAAATCCCACCGAACATTACCGCGCCCTGTTAGCCCAATATATGCCCGATTACCGCCTGCGTGCGCCGATTAACGTGGAAGCGCGGAAGGCGGCGGGGCAGGGGAACGGGGAATTGCTATTGGTTTGATAGCTGAAAATTAACGGCTGGCAGTCGTTAGAATGATTTTTTACATTGAACCTGAAAACAATGCCCACTTCTCCCCCCACCCCCCGCGCCGAACTCCGCTTTGCCGGAGAAATCCGTTTTGGGCCCGCGTATTTTGTGCTTTGGATTGACGGGCGAGAAATTCCGAATCGGATTTTTGGCGACTGTTTGCAGTGGTCAGCCGATGGGCGGTTTTTGGTGGCGCAGGAATGGCTGACCACCGATTACGGCAGCGGCCCCATTACGTGCGCGGCGGTGATGGACGTGGAAAACGGGAAAATCGCGCGGATGAAAACCATTCAAAAAGGGTTTGCGGAAGATTTTCAGTTGGAAGAAGATACGCTGATTTACCGCGAGAACCTTCCTGCAAAAGGTAAAAGCACTGAAATGAAAATCGCCCTTGCCGCGATTGATAACTGGCAGGATGTGGGCGGCTAATCACCATAGCGTGGTATCGACCGCCGCTGAAACCGGTAGAAATCCAAGGGGGATTCGTGCGGTCTTCCTCTTATGCTGCACAATGTACGCTTTTTCAAGGTGGAGAGAAAAATGCAAGTAGCAGATGTATTGATTCAGGCAGGGCATGAGGGGAGAACAACAGGCTCTACCGGAACATCGTCCAAATGGGGCGCAGAAATCAAATGGACTCCCATCATTGCCGATGAAACCACCCGTATTTTGCGGGAAGCCGGAGTGTCAGTGATTCGCAAAGGGGCGTATTTGGAAGACGATACGTACCAAGTCAAAATCGCGGTTTTTCTCCATTTTGATGGTTCGGATTCGCCCTGCCGCAGCGGTGCATCGATCGGTTATAAAAACCCTTCTGACCGTCCCGCAGCGGCGGCATGGAAGGCGCTCTATTCGCAATACTGGCCCTTCAAATGGATGCCCGATAACTTTACGCCCGACCTGCGCAATTATTACGGCTACAAATACACCACCACCTCCGATGCCGAGCTGCTGATTGAATTCGGTGAGTTGACCTGCGAACAGCAAGCCATCTGGCTGCGCGACAACCTCAAGGGTATTGCGTATGTGCTGGCGCATTTCATCAGCAAACGCATCGGCAAAGGCAACATCCCCCAACCCGGTGTGGTGTACGAGCAGGCAGCGCAGCCAACGCCCCCCGCACAACCGGCTCAACCCGTACAGCCAGTGCAGCCAGTGCAACCCGTACAACCCACATCACCACAAGCACCGCAGCAACCAGCCGTCACGCCCGTGGACGCATCCGCCGCCTTGCCGCCTGCCGATCCGCCTTTGAGTGGCACGGTCACCGCACCGGCAGCCGCAGCCACCCCATGAACCAAGGAACAACGTATGCAGCACTCCTTTATCGTCACCGGAATGACCTGCGGCCATTGTGAGAAAGCCGTTCGCAATGCCTTGATGGATGCCGATGAAAATATCCAGATATTGACGCTAGACCGTACCGCGAACCGCGTGGTGGTGGATTCGGAACTGCCCCGTGCGGAGCTGATGCAAATCATCGTCGACGAAGGATACGCCGTCGAAGTGCTGGACGCAGCCTAACCCGCTATGGCTGGCGCTAGCTTACTAACCCTACTCGACGACATCGCCACGCTGTTGGACGATGTCGCCGCCATGACCAAAATCGCCGCCAAGAAAACCGCAGGCGTGTTGGGTGATGATTTGGCACTCAATGCCCAGCAAGTCAGCGGTGTGCGTGCCGAGCGCGAATTGCCCGTCGTGTGGGCGGTTGCCAAAGGTTCGATGGTCAATAAAGTGATTTTGGTTCCGGCGGCATTGTTCATTAGCTGGATCGCACCGTGGGCGATTACGCCGCTGTTGATGCTGGGTGGCTTGTTTTTGTGCTTTGAAGGCTTTGAAAAAATCGCCCACCAATGGCTGCATTCCGCCGAAGCAGTGGCTGAATCGGAAAAACAAATCCACGCCGCTGCTGCCGATACCACGGTGGACTTGGTGGCCTTTGAAAAAGAAAAAATTCAAGGCGCAATCCGCACCGATTTCGTTTTATCCGCCGAGATTGTGGTGATCAGCCTCGGAACCGTGGCTGCCGCCAGTTTCATGGACAAACTCGCCGTGCTGGTTGGCATTTCGATTTTGATGACGGTCGGGGTTTATGGCTTCGTAGCCGCCATCGTTAAGCTGGACGATTTGGGGCTGTACTGGATGCGGGCGCAGGGCGCGGGCGCGGCGGTATTGCGCAAAATCGGCGCGGGCTTGCTGGTTTTTGCACCGTGGCTGATGAAGGCGCTGACCGTGGTCGGAACGGCAGCCATGTTCATGGTGGGCGGCGGCATTTTGTCGCACGGCATCCCCCCTTTGCACCACGCGATTGAAAGTTTGCCCGCCTTGGGTGGACTCACGGGCGCGGTAGCGAACGGCCTATTCGGTGTAGTAGCCGGTGGATTCGCCGTTGCTTTGTTCAGTGTGGTGCAAAAACTGCGTTCTTGAATTCACGCACCCCAAACCCCCAGCATCCACCCCTC
>CALMCD010000046.1 GCA_937863075.1 uncultured Rhodoferax sp.
AGGGCTTTTCGGTGGAGCGCCAACGCTGGTCGATGATATTGCCGTTCGTTTGCGTGAGGCGAATCCGCACGGGCAAGTAACCCAAATCGGGGGCTAACCATACATCCACATTCACGTCGTACTGGGCATTCGCTTGCCGCCATAGGTGACGTGCCATGACCTCTCCGCCGGGTAGATTCAGGCGTTCCATTTTGCCCACCATAAAAGTCCAGTTCTCAGCCGAACGCGCACCCACCGCCTGAAAGGGCAGGCTTGTGCCTTCGCTGATGCGTTCAGCGTTTCCGCCGAGGAGCGCACCCAGTTGCAGAATGACGCTTAATTGGTCTTGCGCACCGTCCTGCAACGGAATATCGGGTGTGTTGGCGCTGAAACTGATTTTTCCTTTTTCGCGTTCAAAATGGGCGGCCACTTCGCTGCGTGTTTTATCACCAAAGCGACGGGGTTCTAGCCCTTTCGTGCCGATTTTTCCGGTGCTGGTTTGGGTGCGCAGCGTGATGCGGAAATAGCTTACTCCCAAACGGGCGTTGTAGTTGATGCCATCGTGCGACCAATGCAATTCTCCGGCTCCGGTACGTGCCGTGCCATCGACCACGCTATCCACTTCGTAATCCAGTGTCGCAGATGGTGGCGCACGGTACTGCCATACAGCCGCCAAAGTAGTTTCTTTCGGGGCTTCTTTTGGGATAGCAATTTGTTCCGGTTCGGTAGATATTTCAGGCTCTTCTTCGGCCATACCGACTTCTCTTTCTGGGAGATTTATATCGGGTGGCGGCAGTGGTGCATCTTCAGTGGCACGATGGGGTGCATCGGTCTTCTCGATAACAGGGCTTGGAGGGGCGGTTGGAATCGGGGTTTCGGATTCGGGTTCGAGGGTGCGTGTGGAAAAAGTGACGGTAACGGGGGGCATATCGGGCGAGGGCGTAGAAAGCCATTCACCGTTCAGTGTGACCGGAATCAGCCGCAGCACCAGCCCATGCGCTAGCAGCACTAGCACGATCACCATCCACAAGGGTTGCCGAAAAAAAGTTTTAAGCATGGGTGAATTGCAACACAAAAGTCTTGATGCCGCGCAACAGCATTTCGATGGCGACCGATACCAGCACGAGACCCATGAGCCTTTCCATGGCCATCACCACGCGCGTACCCACGATCCGCAAAATACGTTCGGCGGAAATGAGTACCACCGCACTAATCAGCATGGTGACGCACAACGCGCCGACCCATTCCATGCGCTGTTGGGGTTGGTGCGATACCAGTAACAGCACGGTTGCCAAGGCCGAAGGGCCAGCGATAGCGGGTACGGCAAGCGGCACAATTAAGGGTTCTTCGGCGGACAGTTCGTCGGCGGTACTGTGGACGTGTGGGGGGAACACCATGCGCAAGGCAATGAGGAACAAAATCACCCCACCCCCAATTTGCAGGGCCAATTCACTCAAACTCATCGCACGCAAAAAGGCCGCTCCACCGAACATGAAGGCCAGCAGCAGCACAAAAGCGATCAAAATTTCCCGCAGAATGACCCGCGCTCGGCGTTGCGGTGGTACGGGTTTCAGGGCATTCGCAAAAATCGGGATGTTACCGATCGGGTCGGTAATAAGTAGTAACAAAATAGTTGCTGATAAAAAGGTGTACTCTGACATTAGCTGCCCTCTTTCGCTTGAATTTGTCTATTATCGGGGTGTGAAACAATGTGAAATTATTCGCAAAATTAGTAATAGTTTGAAATTTTTAGGAAACTTTTACAAATGGGGGAGCTTTCTGTGTTTCACGTTGTGTTCGCTGTTGCGTGCTACGGCGTACTGTGTACTTTGTATACAGGAAGGAGAATCTCATGAAATACCCTCAAAATTTGTTCATTAAACCAATCACCATGCGCAGCATTGCGCCCGTTGTGGCAGTCGCGCTTTTAAGCCTTTTGGCGGGCTGCACGGACGAATCGATCCCCACTGCACCCGAAGTCAAAAATGCGTGGGTACGTTTCACCCAGCCCGGTCAAAAGACAACGGGTGTATTCATGACCATCACAGCGCCCAAAAATACCCAGTTGATTGGTATTTCCACGCCCGTTGCCAGCACGGCCGAATTGCGTGAAATGGCGATGGAAGGGGATGTGATGAAATTGCGTCCTGTCAATGGGGGTTTGGTCTTACCCGCTGGTAAGCCTGTGGAGCTGAAACCGGGTAGTTATCACGTTATGCTTACGGGGCTGAAAGATACCATGCCCAAGGATTCAACGGTAACGCTAACCTTGCGTTTTCGGGATGACCGAGGGGTGGAGAGTAACACCGATGTGGACGTTCCCGTCACCGCGAGCGCACCGAAGATACAGCCCGACTTCGTATCCGCATCTTCTAATTATTCCATCCGACGCAAGTATTGACACGCCACGCCTATCAACCACCCTCAGGAGAAAATTCCCCATGACCCAGCAGACTGACTTTAGTAAATTCGTCCCCGGCCTTGACCTTTTGCAAAATTTTGCCAAGGGATCGGGATTGGGCGGTTTCAGCAACTGGGTTGCTCCGACTTTGAGCGTGGAAGAATTGGAGAAGCGCATCAACGAACTCAAAGTGGTGAATTTTTGGCTGGAACAAAATTCACGCGCCCTCACCGCCACCATTCAAGCGTTGGAAGTGCAGAAAATGACGCTCTCCACGTTGAAAGATATGAATCTCAACATCGGGGATTTGGCGAAAAATCTGCATACCCAAGCCGCCGAAGCCACCGAACAAGTGACCAATGCCGCCACCGCCGCCACGAATGCGGCCAGCCAAGCGGCACAGTCGGCACAGCAGACCGTTTCCCCCGTGGTCGATCCGTTGCAGCTTTGGAGTGCGTTGGCGGGGCAATTTCAACAAATCGCTAGCACCGCTTTCAAGGCCGACCCTACCGATGCTGCATCGGAAAAACCCAAAGCAGCGCGTGCAACCACCCGTAAAAAAACCTCGGAATAAGGTTTGTATGCGGTTACATCTAAATCCGCTATCCTTATAGCTTCTCAACTTTGCGGCAAGGTTGTGCTTGCCTTCTTTTTTGTGTCAGACCCTTATCCTGCCCCTTCTGTTTCTTCCGTTCATCCTGCGCATCCACACCACTCCAAACGCCCCAAAGACCCTCGTGGTTGGTTGCGCAGAATTGCCGAGTTTCTTCATCCGGGCCCCGATTCCACAACCGAATTGATTCAAACGCTGGTAGAGGCCGAAGAAAATCGGCTCATCAATGCCGAATCGCGTGCGATGTTGGAAGGTGTGATTCGCATGGTGGATATGACAGCAGGGGATGCCATGGTTCCCGCCGCGCGGATGGATATGCTGGATATTCACCTGCCGCACGAAAAATTGCTCCATTCCATCATCGACACGGCGCACTCACGCTTTCCGGTGTATGAAAAAGACCGCGAAAATGTCATCGGGATTTTGCTGGCAAAGGATTTACTCAAGCTCCACCGCGCCCCTGAACTGCATATTCGCACCTTGCTGCGTCCACCGCTGTTCGTGCCGGAATCCAAGGGTTTGAATGATTTGTTGCGTGATTTTCGGATCAACCGCAACCATCTGGCGGTGGTGATTGACGAGTTTGGGCGCGTTGCCGGACTCATCACCATTGAGGATATTTTGGAACAAATTGTGGGGGAAATCGAAGATGAATTCGACACCGCCAATAACAACGGTGGCATTTTTGCCCTGACGGATCGCACCCACCGCGTGAATGGCGATACCCCTATTGAAGCCGTGAATGCGGCATTCTCCGTGACGCTGGTCGGCTCTGACCCCAGCGATTCATTCGCCACCATCGGCGGACTTATCGCCCACGAAATGGGACACGTTCCCAAGCGCGGTGAGCGTTACAGCCTGTGCGGATTGGACTTCATGGTGCTGCATACCAAGGGCGGTGCGGTGAAGTGGTTCAAGGTTTATCCGAGCAAGTCATAAAAAATAACCAATGGTTTCGCAACTTTCTGTTTTCGCCACATGGGTTACTCTTTTCGTGGCTGCATTTGCCCATGCTGCGGGTGTTTCCTGGCCTTTTCATACGCTTTTTACCTATGCGCAAGGGGTTTGGGGGCTGCAAATTGTGGCACTGGCGGCACTGGTGGTGGTGTTGAATCAAGCCAGTAGTTGGAAGCAAGCGGCATGGCGTGGCTGGTTTTTTGCAACGGTGTGGCTGGCATCCACGTTTTGGTGGTTGTATATCTCGCTGCACGTTTATGGCGGATTGAATGCGGCGCTTACGGTGCTTTCGGTGGTGGTGTTGGCGGGATTGTTGGCGATTTATTACGCGGTGGCGTGCGCAATTTTCTGGCGGTGGCGTAATCCACTAACCTTTGCCGCGTTATGGACAGCCGCCGAACTCGCACGCGGAACATGGCTTACCGGTTTTGGCTGGGGTGCGGTGGGGTATGCGCACATCGACGGCCCTTTATCTTCCCTCATTCCGTGGCTGGGTTCGTATGGCGTGGGCATGGTCGCGGCGGGGCTGGCGGGTTTGCTGGCGTGGCGGCACTTTATTCCGGTGGTGGCGTTGCTGCTGGGCGGATGGGGGCTGCAATACGCGGCAATCACTTGGTCGGGCGATACGGGCAAACTTTCGGTTACGCTGTTGCAGGGCAATATCCCGCAGGATGAGAAATTTCAACAAGGTAGCGGCATCCCCCTTGCTTTGCGTTGGTACGAACACGAGTTATTGTTCAGCCCCAGCGCGTTGATCGTAGCGCCGGAAACGGCGATCCCATTGTTGCCCGATGAGCTTCCTTTTGGGTATTGGGAAACCCTGCAAAGGCGTTTTGCAACGGGCAATCAAGCGGCGATGCTGGGCGTTCCGCTGGGCAATGCAAGGGAGGGTTATACCAATTCGATGGTCGGATTCGCACCCACGCAAACCACGCCTTGGCAATATAACAAGCACCACCTCGTACCATTTGGCGAATTTATTCCGCCGGCGTTCCAATGGTTTATGCAGTTGATGCACATCCCGCTGGGCGATTTCAATCGGGGCGCATTGGGGCAGCCGTCGTTTGCCTGGAAAGGACAGCGCCTTGCAGCCAATATCTGCTACGAGGATTTATTCGGTGAAGAATTAGGAACCCGTTTCACCGACCCCGCCACCGCGCCCACGATCTTTGTAAACATCAGCAATATCGGATGGTTCGGCGACAGCATCGCCATGCACCAGCATTTGCAAATCAGCCGGATGCGCACGCTGGAATTTGAACGCCCCATGATTCGTTCCACCAACACGGGCATGACGGCGATCATCGATCACCACGGCAACGTCACCCACACACTGCCCCCGCTGACGCGCGGCGCATTGCAAGGATTGGTGGAAGGACGTAGCGGCATGACACCGTTTGCGTGGTGGGTAGCGCGGTTTGGGTTGTGGCCGATTTGGGTGGTTATTGCTATTTTTTTGGTAGCTGCTCGTGCATATTCCATGCGCGTTACAGGCCAAAAAGATGAAAAATCATGATTTACGGCATAGGAACCGATATTTGCGATATTCGGCGGATTCAAACCACGTTGGAACGGCAGGGCGAACGCTTTGCCGCCAAAATTTTGCATCCCACCGAATACGCCATCTGGCAACAACGCACGCAGCAATGCGCACAGCGTGGCATTCGCTATGTGGCGACCCGTTTTGCGGCGAAGGAAGCATTCAGCAAGGCCATCGGGCTGGGTATGCAAACGCCGATGACGTGGCACGATTGCGAAATTGGCAATCACCCCAGCGGCAAGCCTTGCATCGTGCTGCACGGGGCGTTAAAAACATGGTGGGAAGCCCAAAACTGGGTAGCCCACCTCACCCTCAGCGATGAGGCCGATTACGCCGTTGGCTTTTGCGTGATCGAATACAGCAATTAAGAAAGCAAGAAAAACATGGCAATTCAATGGTTCCCCGGGCATATGCACCTAACGCGCAAGGCGATTGAGGAACGGATTCAAAATATCGACGTAGTGGTGGAACTGCTGGATGCACGTTTACCCGCCTCCAGCGCCAACCCGATGCTGGCGGATTTGACCAAAACCAAGCCCGCGCTTAAAGTTCTGAATAAACAGGATTTAGCCGACCCCGCGCGTACCGCCGTGTGGCTGGACCATTACAACGCCCAATCCAACACCCAAGCAATCGGTTTGGATTCGAGTATCACGGCGGCGGCGAAGGTGATTACCAACGCCTGTTTTGCGCTCGCGCCCACACGCGGCACAGTCGCCAAACCGATGCGGGTGCTGATTTGCGGCATTCCCAATGTCGGAAAATCCACGCTGATTAACACGCTCAAAGGCAAGCGATCTGCTCCCACGGGCGACGAGGCGGGCATCACCAAACGCGAGCAGCGCATTGTGTTGGCGGATGGTTTTTATGTGTTCGATACCCCCGGCGTGCTATGGCCGCGCATCATTGTGGCGAAAAGTGGTTACAACCTTGCCGCCAGCGGTGCGGTCGGACGCAATGCGTTTGATGAGCAGGAGGTGGCGCTGGAATTGCTCGATTATTTGCGCCAACACTACGCGCCGCAGTTGGAAGCCCGCTACAAACTCACAGGCGTAGCGGCTTTGACGGATGAAGAATTATTAGATGCCATCGGCAAAAAGCGCGGCGCATTGCAAGCAGGTGGAAAAATCAATCCGCAAAAATCCGCCGAGCTGGTGATTCACGATTTCCGCAGTGCCAGCATGGGGCGCATCACCTTGGAAACGCCCGAAGAATTTACCGCGTGGCTAGCACATGGCAAAAAGCTGGATGCCGAGCGCCAAATCAAAAAAGACGCGATTGCGTTAAATCGTGCGATTCGTTTCAAAAAGGT
>CALMCD010000047.1 GCA_937863075.1 uncultured Rhodoferax sp.
GCGGCATCGGCAGCTTTTTTCAGAGCGGCTTTGCTGGGGAACGCTTCTTCCACGCCTTTTTTCGCGGCACTGGAACGGCGCAGGTTGGGTTCTTTTTCCGATTTGGCGGATTTCGCTGTTTTAGCGGTTTTTTCGGTCGATTCCGCTTTCGCCATGACGGGTTTGACCGCGCCCAATTTCAAGCGCACGGGTTTTTCGCCCCACAATTCTTCCAGCTTGTAGTATTGGCGGAAGGCAGGCTGCATGATGTGAACCACGGCCGCGCCGCAATCCACAATAATCCATTCGCCGTTATCCTCGCCTTCGATACGCGGTTTGGGAAACTTGGCCTCGCGCACGGCATCGCGCACACTGGCGGCCAGCGCTTTGGTTTGGCGGTTCGATGTGCCGGAAGCGATGATGACGCGCTCAAACAAAGAAGATAAATGGGCGGTATTGAAAACTTGAATATCTTGCGCTTTCACATCTTCCAGACCATCCACAATCGCACGCTGGAGTTTGGCAACGCTGCGTTTGGCTTTACTTTCGTTTGCGTCTTCTTCGGTAAAAATTTCGGTGTTATCGGTATTGGTAGTATTCATTGATTCGTTGATTCATTGGTATGGCGTTAAGCATGGGTTAAACCCAGTCCCGACGGGGCAAAAATTCGGTATAGAGAGCCGCCTCCGGCGTTCCCGCCTCAGGCTGATACTGGTAGGCCCAGCTTGCCAGCGGGGGCATGGAAAGAAGAATGGACTCGGTACGCCCCCCCGACTGTAGCCCAAAATGCGTTCCGCGATCCCACACCAAGTTGAATTCCACGTAACGCCCGCGACGGTAAAGCTGAAAGTTTCGTTCCCGCTCACCGTAAGATGTGTGCTGACGGCGTTCCACAATCGGTAAATAAGCGGGTAAAAACGCATTGCCCACCGATTGCATCAGCGCAAAACCGTTGTCAAAACCGCCTTCGGCAAAATCGTCGTAAAAAATACCGCCGATACCGCGTTGCTCGTTGCGGTGCTTCAAAAAGAAGTATTCATCGCACCACTGCTTAAAACGCGGATATTTATCTGCGCCAAAAGGTGCTAACGCATCGCGGCAGGTTGCATGAAAATGCTGGGCATCTTCGATTTGGCCATAAAACGGCGTTAAATCCATCCCGCCACCGAACCAGCATACCGGTTCTTGCCCCGCATGACCAGCCGAAATCATCCGCACATTCATGTGAACGGTCGGCACATACGGGTTGCGTGGATGGAACACCAGCGATACACCCATCGCCTCAAACGGCGCACCCGCCAATTCCGGCCGATGCTGGGTGGCAGAGGGCGGCAGTTTCGCCCCGCGCACATGCGAAAAGCCACAACCCGCCCGTTCAAACACCGCCCCACCTTCCAAGATGCGGGTAATGCCATTGCCTTGCAGGGGTTCGCTGGGCGCTTTTTCCCACGCTTCGGAGAGGAATGTAGCTTCCCCATCCATTGCAGCGATGGTATCGGTAATATGGGCTTGCAAACCGATGAGGTAGGCGCGGACGGAAT
>CALMCD010000048.1 GCA_937863075.1 uncultured Rhodoferax sp.
AACGCGAAGCCAAGCGTGAAGGGCGGGAAGAAGGCAAGCTAGAAGGCAAGCTAGAAGGCAAGCTAGAAGGCAAGCTAGAAGGCAAGCTAGAGGGCAAGCTAGAGGGCAAGCTAGAAGGCCAAATGCAATTGTTGCTACGCTTTTTAATGCGGCGTTTTGGGATGCTGCCGCCTGTAGTGATGACGCAAATTCAGGCTGGAACCTTGGAGCAAATCGAACAATGGTTTGATGCCAGCATGGATGCCCCCAATCTGAATGCAGTATTTGCACTTCATTGAGTAAGGAACTAGGGGTTATCTCGGTGCAGGAAATGCACAGCCAGCTAGGTTAATGGAGCGTAAGTTGGCATAATCCGCACCATCTTTTCCGTTTTTAGAAGAGGACAGTGCAGCGCATGGGCGTTGCACTGTCCTTTGTTGTTTTCTTATCGTTTTTGATTGTTATGGCAACTATCCCTATTACCAAGCGCGGCGCAGAATTGTTGAAAGCCGAATTACATCGCCTGAAAACCGTCGAGCGTCCCAGCGTGATTGCTGCGATCTCCGAGGCACGCGCCCAAGGCGACTTGAGCGAAAACGCCGAGTACGAAGCCGCCAAAGAGCGCCAAGGCTTCATTGAAGGCCGTATCCAGGAGGTGGAAGGCAAATTGTCGGCCGCCCAAGTGATTGATCCTTCTAGCTTACATGCCGAAGGGCGTGTGGTGTTTGGCTCTACCGTGGAGTTGGAAGAAGAAGAAAGCGGCGATAAAGTGACGTACCAAATCGTAGGCGAAGACGAAGCCGACTTGAAATTGGGGCTTGTCAATATCAATTCCCCTATTGCCCGTGCCTTGATTGGTAAAGAAGAAGGTGATAGCGTTGAGGTGCGTGCGCCAGGGGGAGTCAAAACCTACGAAGTAGTTGCTGTCCGCTACATCTAAATCGAGTGACAACCGGAAACTGGCTTAAAATAGCTATAAAATTTGTAGCATTTTGGCATCAAAGTATTCGGGATTTTTTGAAAGAGAGACATCATGAGCGCAAAAGAATCGGTGGCTATTGGTCAATTGTTGAGCCTGCTGGAGTCACGCTACGCCATGCGTGTGATGTGGGCATTACGGGATGGTCATCCCCAAACTTTTCGCTTGTTGCAAGACAGCGTGGGTGGTATCACCCCCAACACCCTCAACACCCGTATTAAAGAACTGCGTGAAGCGGGCTTATTGGATCACGGTGGGGATGGTTATTTTGTTACCAAGCTGGGCGCAGATTTTCTCAAGCGCATAGGCGAGATTCAGGCGTTTGCTGGCAAGTGGGCGAATGCGCTCGCTAAACGCAACGCATCCAAATAAAAACACCGGAAACTTACAATATCCGCAACATTCAATAAAGGAAAACCATGCAAACAACAGCCAGTGGTCTGCAATACGAAGACACCATCGAAGGAACCGGAGCCGCCGCCCAACCCGGGCAATTTGTGCGCGTTCATTACACCGGATGGCTTTATAACGGTGGTGTGCAGGGCGAAAAATTTGATTCCAGCAAAGACCGTAATGATCCGTTTGCCTTCCACCTCGGTGCCGGCATGGTGATTCGCGGTTGGGATGAAGGCGTAGCTGGGATGAAAGTGGGCGGCGCACGCACCTTGATCATTCCCGCTGCTTTGGGCTATGGCGCACGCGGTGCGGGTGGCGTGATTCCCCCCAACGCAACCCTGAAGTTCGATGTGGAATTGCTAGAGATCAAGTAATTCTTGAAATTCTGGATGAATGGTTAAGTAAATTTTTTTCAAAACTTTTTTGAACTCTCTTGAAATAGGGCGATACAGCCCTATTTTTCATGGCATGACTGAAACAACAACATCCACCACCCCACCCGCAACCGAAGCGGTTGAACCCGCAACGTTGGAAGACAGCATTGCGCAACTGCAAAACGAATTAGGTGCTTTGCAAGCCAAAAATGTCGATTTAGCCGATCAGTTTTTGCGTGCGAATGCCGATGCCGCCAACGCCCGCCGCCGTGCTGATGAAGAAATTGCCAAAGCCCGTAAATTCGCGGTCGAAGCATTTGCCGAAAGCCTGCTACCCGTTGCCGATAGTTTGGAAGCCGGATTAGCCATTGCCAACGCCACCTCCGAGCAAATTCAGGAAGGCGCGCAAGCCACGCTGCGCCAACTGATTGCCGCGTTGGAGCGCAACAAAGTAATCGCCATTGCCCCCGCTGCGGGCGCAAAATTTGATCCGCATCAGCACCAAGCGATCAGCGTCGTGCCAAGCGAACAAGAACCCAACACCATCGTCACCGTGTTGCAAAAGGGTTATTTGATTGCCGACCGCGTATTGCGCCCCGCTTTGGTGATGGTTTCCGCACCGAAGTAATGGATTCAATTTTTTGAATTTGTTGAATTTGTTGAATTTGTTGAATTTTTTGAAGTATTAGGATTAGGAGTAGATCATGGGAAGAATTATTGGTAT
Organism: uncultured Rhodoferax sp.; assembly: GCA_937863075.1. GTDB lineage: Bacteria > Pseudomonadota > Gammaproteobacteria > Burkholderiales > Burkholderiaceae_C > Allorhodoferax. The sequence goes on from CALMCD010000048.1 coordinate 2,453, forward strand.
TGACTTGGGTACAACAAATAGCTGCGTTGCCATCATGGAAGGCAACACCCCCAAGGTTATTGAAAATGCCGAAGGCGCACGCACCACGCCCTCCATCATCGCGTACCAAGAAGACGGTGAAGTATTGGTTGGCGCATCTGCCAAACGCCAATCGGTAACCAATCCCAAAAACACGCTCTACGCAGTGAAGCGCCTGATTGGTCGCAAATTCACTGAAAAAGAAGTGCAAAAAGACATCGACTTGATGCCCTACAAAATCGCGGCTGCGGATAACGGCGATGCGTGGGTGGAAGTGCGTGGCAATCGCCTCGCGCCCCAACAAGTTAGCGCCGATATTCTGCGCAAAATGAAAAAAACCGCCGAAGATTATTTGGGCGAAGAAGTGACCGAAGCGGTGATTACCGTTCCTGCGTACTTTAACGATGCCCAACGCCAAGCGACCAAAGACGCAGGACGTATCGCGGGCTTGGATGTAAAACGCATCATCAACGAACCCACCGCCGCAGCGCTGGCGTTTGGTTTGGATAAAAACGAAAAAGGCGACCGCAAAATTGCCGTGTACGATTTGGGCGGCGGTACATTCGATATTTCCATCATCGAAATCGCGGATGTGGATGGCGAAAAACAATTTGAAGTGTTGTCCACCAACGGCGATACCTTCTTGGGCGGTGAAGATTTTGACCAGCGCGTGATTGATTTCATCATCGACGAATTCAAGAAAGAATCTGGCGTTAATCTGAAACAAGACGTTCTGGCATTGCAACGCCTGAAAGAAGCGGCGGAAAAGGCAAAAATCGAACTCTCCAGCAGCTCGCAAACCGATGTGAATTTGCCTTACATCACCGCCGATGCCACAGGCCCTAAACATTTGAATATCAAACTCACCCGTGCGAAATTGGAAAGTTTGGTGGAAGAGTTGATTGAACGCACGATTGCCCCTTGCCGTATCGCCATGAAAGATGCGGGCGTGAGCGCATCCCAAATTCATGACGTGATTTTGGTTGGCGGTATGACCCGTATGCCCAAAGTGCAAGAAAAGGTCAAAGAACTCTTCGGCAAAGAACCCCGTAAAGACGTAAACCCCGATGAAGCCGTTGCCGTAGGTGCTGCGATTCAAGGTCAGGTTTTGTCGGGTGACCGTAAAGATGTGTTGTTGTTGGATGTGACTCCCTTGTCCTTGGGTATCGAGACTATGGGCGGTGTCATGACCAAAATGATTACCAAAAATACCACCATCCCCACCAAGTTTGCACAAACCTTCTCGACAGCGGATGACAACCAACCCGCCGTAACGATTAAAGTGTTCCAAGGCGAGCGTGAATTGGCTGCGGGCAACAAACTGCTGGGCGAGTTCAATTTGGAAGGCATTCCACCCGCACCACGCGGCACTCCACAAATCGAAGTGTCCTTCGACATTGATGCCAACGGCATTTTGCATGTGGGCGCGAAAGACAAAGGCACGGGCAAAGAAAACAAGATCACCATCAAAGCGAACACAGGTTTGTCGGAAGCCGAGATTCAGCAAATGGTGAAAGATGCGGAATTGAACGCAGCGGACGACAAGAAAAAGGTCGAACTGGTTCAATCCAAAAACCAAGCCGATGCCAGCATCCACAGCGTGAAGAAAAGCCTGACCGAGTACGGTGACAAGCTCGAAGCCGCTGAAAAAGCCGCGATTGAAGCCGCCATCCAAGATTTGGAAACCGCTATCAAAGGCGACGACAAAGAAGCGATTGAAACCAAAAATACCGCTTTGATGACCGCCAGCCAAAAACTGGGTGAAAAAATGTACGCGGATATGCAGGCCAAAGAAGCAGCAGCCGGAGCCGCCCAAGCGGGTGGCGCAGGTGCAGCAGGTGGCGGCGCATCGGCTAAACCCGCCGATGACAATGTGGTCGATGCTGAAGTTAAAGAAGTCAAAAAAGGCTAATCAAGCTGATAAGGCTTACTTCACACAATGTCAAAACGTGACTTTTATGAAGTTCTGGGCGTTCCTAAAAACGCCTCGGACGACGACATCAAAAAGGCTTATCGCAAATTAGCGATGAAGTACCACCCTGACCGCAATCAGGGTGATGCGAACAAGGCTGCCGAGGAGAAATTCAAGGAAGCCAAAGAAGCCTATGAGATGTTATCCGACCCGCAAAAACGCGCTGCCTACGATCAGCACGGGTTTGCGGGTGTTGATCCGAATATGCGCGGCGGTGCAGGCCCCGATGGTTTTGGTGGTTTTGCCGAAGCCTTTGGCGATATTTTCGGCGATATGTTCGGGCAACAACGCGGCGGGCGCGGGGGTGGTCGGCAAGTCTATCGGGGTAGCGATTTAAGCTACGCCATGGAAATCACGCTGGAAGAAGCCGCTACCGGCAAGGATGCACAAATCCGCATTCCAAGCTGGGATAACTGCGACACCTGCGGCGGAACCGGAGCGAAACCCGGAACGCAAGCCAAAACCTGCGGAACCTGCGGCGGCGTGGGTGCGGTGCAAATGCGCCAAGGCTTCTTTAGCGTGCAGCAAACCTGCCCTACTTGTCGCGGTACAGGAAAAATCATTCCCGAACCCTGCACCACTTGCCACGGGCAAGGCAAGGTGAAAAAGCAAAAAACGCTGGAAGTCAAAATCCCTGCGGGCATCGACGATGGTATGCGGATTCGCAGCACCGGAAACGGTGAACCCGGAACCAATGGCGGCCCGCCGGGGGATTTGTACATCGAAATCCGCCTCAAAAAGCACGATATTTTTGAGCGCGATGGCGATGACTTGCACTGCTCCGTTCCCATCAGCATGGTGACCGCTGCGTTGGGTGGCGAAATTGATGTGCCGACGTTGGAAGGCAAGGCCTCTATCGACATTCCTGAAGGCACGCAAACGGGCAAAAAATTCCGTCTGCGTGGCAAGGGTATCAAAGGCGTGCGCGGCAGTTACCCGGGCGATTTGTATTGCCATATCACCGTGGAAACGCCCGTTAAACTCACCGAGCACCAAAAACGCTTGCTCAAAGAGCTGGATGAATCATTCCAAAAAGGTGGTAATAAACATTCGCCCAACGGTGATAGCTGGACGGATCGGCTGAAGAAATTCTTTAGTTGATTTGACTGGTTAATAAAAAAAGATACCCTGCTAAAGGGTTGGGTATCTTTTCAAGATAATTTGAAAACCCTTTTCAACACCCGTATGTTGATTTTACAAAATTACATACATCTCTATTTGAAAGTCAAGAAAATGGACAAAATCGAATTTCAATTCGACCCAAAAAAACACGCATCAAACTTGAAAAAACATAGATTGGATTTTTCTGATGCGATGGAAGTTTTAGATGCCCGTTACAGGTTAGATATTCCGGTG
>CALMCD010000049.1 GCA_937863075.1 uncultured Rhodoferax sp.
CCACCGCACTGGCACTGCGCGATGCCGTGCGCCAGCAACTGGCACGGGGCGATTACACTGGCATCTGGAATACCTTGGGTCATTTAGAAGAGTCGCCTAAAAACAGCGATTTGTGGGCAATTCGCGCCAATGCCGCGCAGCGACTGGGGCGGCATCAAGAATGCGTTCATGCCTATTTGGTCGCGCTCGAAGCCAATCCGAACGAGCCGCGCTGGTTGCTCGGTGCGGCGGTTTCGTTGGCTGCGCTGGGCAAAACCACACAGGCTTCGGAAATGGCAGAGCGGGCGCGTGGTCTTGCGCCCATCAACAAGGACGTTTTGAATTATTTGCGCCAGTCTGGAGTTTCCCTTAATGATTAAAGATACCGCTATCCCCACCACCATTCCCCCGATGCGCCTTTCCGGTCTGGAGCCGATTCAAATTGGTGACGGCACGCTTTTCGTGAATGTGGGGGAGCGTACCAATGTGACGGGTTCTAAAGTATTCGCCCGCATGATTTTGAATGGCGAGTACGAAAAAGCCCTCGCCGTCGCCCGCCAGCAAGTCGAAAACGGTGCGCAGATTATCGACATCAATATGGATGAAGCGATGCTCGATAGCCAAGCGGCGATGGTGCGATTCTTAAACTTAATCGCCAGTGAACCCGATATTTCGCGCGTTCCGGTGATGATTGACTCCAGCAAATGGAGCGTGATTGAAGCCGGCCTGCGCTGCGTGCAAGGCAAATGCGTGGTCAACTCCATCAGCATGAAAGAGGGCGTGGAAGCCTTCAAGCACCAAGCCAAGTTGGTACGGCGTTACGGCGCGGCAGCGGTGGTGATGGCGTTTGACGAAAAAGGGCAAGCCGATACCTACCAGCGCAAAATCGAAATCTGCGAACGCGCCTACCGCATTCTGGTGGATGAAGTCGGCTTTGCGCCCGAAGATATTATTTTCGACCCCAACATCTTCGCCATCGCCACCGGCATCGAAGAACACAACAATTACGCGGTCGATTTCATTGAAGCCACGCGCTGGATTAAGCACAATCTGGCGGGCGCGAAAGTATCGGGCGGCGTATCGAACGTGAGTTTCTCGTTTCGCGGCAACGACCCTGTGCGTGAGGCGATTCACACCGTTTTCCTCTACCACGCGATTGCGGCGGGGTTGGATATGGGTATCGTCAATGCGGGCATGGTCGGCGTGTATTCGGAACTTGAACCCGAATTGCGTGAGCGTGTGGAAGATGTGGTTTTGAACCGCCGCCCCGATGCGGGTGAGCGGCTGGTCGAAATCGCCGAGAACGCCAAAGGTGCGGCAAAGGACGATTCTAAAAAGCTCGAATGGCGGAATGCGGATGTGGCAAAACGCCTCTCGCACGCGCTGGTGCATGGCATTACCGATTTTATTGCCGAGGATACGGAAACGGTGTACCGCGAGATTCTTGCCAAAGGTGGGCGACCGCTGCACGTTATCGAAGGCCCGCTGATGGATGGCATGAATATCGTGGGCGATTTGTTCGGGCAAGGCAAAATGTTCCTGCCCCAAGTGGTGAAAAGCGCCCGCGTGATGAAGCAAGCGGTGGCGCATTTGGTTCCGTATATCGAGGAAGAAAAACGCCTCGACCAAGCCGCTGGGCGCGATGTGAAAAGCAAGGGCAAAATCGTCATCGCTACCGTGAAGGGCGATGTGCATGACATCGGTAAAAACATCGTCACCGTGGTTTTGCAATGCAACAATTTTGACGTGGTGAACATGGGCGTGATGGTTCCCGCGCACGAGATTCTGGCGCGTGCCAAAGCCGAAAACGCCGACATCATCGGCTTATCGGGCTTGATTACGCCGAGCTTGGAAGAAATGCAGTACGTCGCCGCCGAGATGCAGAAAGACGATTATTTCCGCCTGCGCAAAATGCCGCTGCTGATTGGCGGCGCAACCACCAGCCGCGTGCATACCGCCGTCAAAATCGACCCGCATTACGATGGGCCGGTGGTTTATGTGCCGGACGCATCCCGCAGCGTGAGCGTGGCACAGGGGCTTTTGAGCGAAGAATCTGCTACGTATTTGGAAGCACTCCATGCAGACTACACGCGCGTTAGAGAGCAACACGCCAATAAAAAACAAACCCCCATGTGGAGCTTGGAAAAAGCCCGCGCTAACGCCACCAAGGTTACTCCCTACATCCCCACCGAACCCAAATTCATTGGTCGGCGCGTGTTCAAGAATTTTGATTTGGCGGAAATCGCCACAATGATCGATTGGAGTCCGTTCTTCCAAACGTGGGATTTAGCGGGTGCGTATCCCGCCATTTTGCAAGACGAAATTGTGGGTGAACAAGCCCGAAAAGTCTTAGCGGACGCGCAATCCATGCTACAAAAAGTAGTGCAAGGGCGGTGGCTGACGGCGAATGCGGTGGTCGGTTTGTATCCGGCAAATCGGGTCGATTGCGATGACATCGCGCTCTACACCGATGAAACCCGCACCCAAAAATTGCTAACGTGGCACGGAATGCGCCAGCAAACGGAAAAACCGGTGGTGGAAGGCACAACCATGCCCAGCCGCTGCTTGGCGGATTTTGTCCAAACCCCAGAAGAGGGGTTGGATTACGTGGGAATGTTCGCGGTCACGGCGGGCATCGGAGCCGAACACCGCGCCGCAGCCTTTGAAGCCGCGCACGATGATTACAACGCCATCATGCTCAAAGCGCTGGCGGATCGCTTAGCCGAAGCGTTTGCCGAATTGCTGCACACCAAAATCCGTACCGATTTATGGGGCTACGCGCCACAGGAAGCCTTGGACGTGAATGCCTTGATTGCCGAAAAATACCAAGGCATCCGCCCCGCCCCCGGTTACCCCGCCTGCCCCGACCACCGTGTGAAAAAAGCGATGTTCGAGGTGTTGCAATGTGAAGAAATCGGCATGACCTTGACGGAAAACTTTGCCATGACTCCGGCGGCCAGCGTATGCGGTTTCTATTTGGCGCACCCTGAATCCAAGTATTTCAATGTCGGCACGATTGGCGACGATCAGGTGCAAGACATCGCGCGGAGACGCGGGTAGCATATCGCTATCCACACATGGACATAAAGGAATTCATGATGCAAGTCGCTAAATGGGGGAATAGTTTGGCAGTGCGCTTACCCGCTGCATTGATTCAAGAGCTAGGTATTGCAGATGGCGATGAAGTGCAATTACAAGCCGCGCCGCGCCGCCCTTTCCAAGCCCCTTGCGTGATGGTGATGCGGCAGCCCAGCAAACTAGAGCGCTTGCAAGCAATGCGCAGCCTGCGAGCGCCTTGGCCTGACAATTTTGTATTCAACCGTGAAGAAGCGAATCAGCGGTGAAAACATTTATCGATACCAATGTACTCATCTACTGGGTCGATGGCAGTGCGCGTGCAGATGTGGTGGAGCAGTTACTGGCACAAGAATGCGTTATTAGTGTTCAGGTGCTGAATGAGTTTTCCAATGTGCTGCGTAAAAAGCGTGCGATGCCATTAGCGGATATTCAAGCGTTGAGTGATACCTTGGTGAGTGTATGCGAGGTGTATGACCTGAACCTAGCCACGCACCAAACGGCACTCGCATTATTAGAGCGGTACAAACTGTCCATTTTTGATGCCAACATTGTGGCAGCAGCAGGTTTGAGTGGATGTACGATTTTGTACAGCGAGGATATGCAGCACGGAATCAACATTCAGATTCCCATGCCCAATGCAAGTGGAACGGGGGTTTCTGTTGTATCCATCAACAACCCATTCCACGGTATGCCAAAATGAAAACCTTCCTGAATTCGGGGCGACCGGAAAAAATTCGGTTGGGTGATGTGCTGGTGCAGCAGCGGCTCATCTCGCAGGAACAGTTGCAAAAAGCGCTCGAAGCGCAGCGCACCACGGGCAAAAAACTGGGTCGTTTGCTGGTGGAAGCGGGGGTGTTGAGCGAGGAATTGCTGGCTGGCGGGCTGGCGCGGCAGTTGCGGATTCCGTATGTGAACTTGAAAACCTTTCCGTTTCGCGCGGATGTAGTCAAGCTGCTGCCCGAATCAGCGGCACGGCGCTACAAGGCGCTGGTGCTGGAAGACAAAGGCGATACGCTCTTGGTGGCGTTGGGCGACCCGCTGGATTTGTTCGCTTACGATGAATTAAGCCGTATTCTCAAACGCCATCTCAGCATCGCGGCGGTGGCGGAAAGCAGTTTGCCGCTGGCCTTGGATCGGCTGTATCGCCGCACCGAAGAAATCAGCGGTTTAGCCCGTGCGCTCGAAAAAGATTTGAGCGAGGCAGTCGATTTCGGCGAATTATCGGCAACCGTAGGGCAAGAAGGTGCGCCCGTGGTGCGCTTGCTGCAATCGTTATTTGAGGATGCCACGCAGGTCGGCGCGTCCGATGTCCACATCGAACCGCAAGAAACAGGGCTGCAAGTGCGTGTGCGCGTGGATGGCGTGCTACAAACCCAAACCGAAGCCGATAAACGCATTGCCGCCGCCTTGGTGCAACGCTTAAAGCTCATGGCGGGGCTGGATATTTCCGAGAAACGCCTGCCACAAGACGGACGCTTTAGCGTCAAGGTACGGGATAGCACCATCGACGTGCGGATGGCCACCCTACCCACGGCGTATGGTGAATCGGCGGTGATGCGTCTGCTCAACCAAGGGGGCGGTATGCGCAGCCTTGACCATATCGGGATGCCTGCGCCCATGCTCGCACGTTTCCGCGAGATTCTGGGGCGCAGCACGGGCATGGTGTTGGTGACGGGGCCAACGGGTTCGGGCAAAACGACGACACTTTATGCCGCGCTATCGGAAGTCAATACCAATGAACTCAAAATCATCACCGCCGAAGACCCCGTGGAATACCGATTAGCGGGCATCACGCAGGTGCAGGTTAATGAAAAAATTGATTTAACCTTTGCCCGTGTGCTGCGTTCTATTTTGCGGCAAGACCCCGATGTCGTGTTGGTGGGTGAGATGCGTGACCCTGAAACCGCTGAAATCGGGCTACGAGCCGCAATTACGGGGCATCTCGTGCTATCGACTTTGCATACGCGCGATGCCATGAGTACGCCGTTTCGTTTGCTGGATATGGGGATTCCGCCGTTCATGGTTTCGACTTCTTTGCAGGCGGTGATCTCGCAACGGCTGGTGCGGCTGAATTGCAAAGAATGCGCCATCACCCACGACCCCACGCCGCAGCAACAAGCATGGCTCACGGCAATGGGCGTGCCGCTGAATAGTTTCACGCCCATGCGCAGCATCGGTTGCACCGCGTGCAATGGAACGGGTTATGCAGGTCGGCAAGGGGTTTATGAATTGTTGGAGATGGATGCCGCCCTCACCCAAGCCGCCTCCCGTGTCGAACCAGCCGTTTTCATGCGCATGGCACGCGAACGCATGAAAGGACGAATGTTGGCAGACCATGCTTTGGAGTTGGTGTTGCGGGGTCAAACTTCGTTGGCGGAGGCACTGCGGGTCGGTTTTGATGCCGGCGATTCCGACCCTTTAATCCC
>CALMCD010000050.1 GCA_937863075.1 uncultured Rhodoferax sp.
AATTATCATAGCAATATTAATGTAAAACTAAACATATTTATATTTTACCACTACCAAATTTCCTTTGCCTGTTAGATTTTTTGTTAATTCAAATGAATCTTTCAATTCATTTTTATTTAAAAGATGCTCATATAGTGATTTGTAATGTGCAACGTATTCAAAAAATCGTTTTCCATTTATAAGTATCTGATCGGTTTGAAATGGATAATATATTAATTCTTGTTTATATAATCGACTATGATTTTTGCTATCTTCAAAGAACACGTCCGTCATCAATAGTGCATTAGTAAAGCGATAAGGGCTTCCTTGGCTTAAATTAACACCTTTAAATACTGAAATATCATCTAATTTAAAGCCAACATCTGCTCTATTCCCGTATTTTCTGATTGATTTATTATTAGCCCAGCATCGTATCCGATACAAACGATCAAAAATAGTTTTTAAGCTGGTAGTTCCATCTTTAGGTTCTACTGATTTTTCCCACCTTTCAACACATTGATTTTTCTCAGCATCAGAGCATTCCATCATCTCTCGTAAATGGAACGCTTTGAGTAAATCATAAGCCTCCAGTGTTTTGCCGCGTGAATTTTGCGAATCAAAAAACTGAAAGGCTTCGCTTATATCGTCCAGTGTGATGCTTACGACTTCACATTTCTTATAAATATATTCTAACAATTTAGATTTATCCACAGCTATTGTTTCAATGCGATTTTTAATATAAATTGCATTGTGTTGAATGTTGCCTTTGCTAAGTGAGTTGAATTTATTGTCTAAAATACTTAGTTCTGTTGGTTGTTTTTCTAATTGTTTCTCAAGAAAATAGCAAATTAAAGTAAGCGTCACTAATCGCTGCTGTCCATCAACTACATCTTGGGTTTTACCCTCCTCCTTCTGATGCAACACAACCGTTCCAAGTCGGTAACTTTTATCGGATGCTTTTTCAAAGTTCTCCAAAATGTCTTCAATTAACTGATTGACATTCTTAATAGTCCATTTATAAGGTCGTTGGTAATCTGGAATTGAAAGTGGCAACTTCATTACCTCGTGTAACGGTAGAACCGATTTGCTAAGAACACTCATGGTCAAAATCTCCTTCTTACGCAATGGTAACGCAATAGAATCCTAAACATGAGCAATAAGAAACCCACCCCCTCCCATTCCGTGAATTCTTCCGAAGCCCCTAAAGTCAGCAACTTCTTGCGCCAAATCATCGAAGCCGATTTGGAAAAAGGCACTTACGCCAGCCGCCGCTGGGCGGGTTCGCCCGGTGATGCCGCCCACCACGCGCAAGGCGAACCCGATCCCGCCAAAATTCGCACCCGCTTCCCGCCCGAACCCAATGGCTATTTGCACGTCGGGCACGCGAAAAGTATCTGCATTAACTTTGGCTTGGCACGCGATTACCACGGCGTTTGCCACATGCGTTTTGACGATACCAACCCCGAAAAAGAAGATACCGAA
>CALMCD010000051.1 GCA_937863075.1 uncultured Rhodoferax sp.
CCAAATGAATCTCTCAGAATTGTTTATCCGCCGTCCGGTGATGACGGTGTTGCTGAATCTCGCCATTGTGCTGGCGGGGATTATTGGCTACCGCAGCATTCCGGTTTCTGCCTTGCCGAGCTATGACACGCCCACCATTAGCGTGACCGCCAGCCTCCCCGGAGCGAATCCTGAAACGATGGCGACTTCGGTCGCGCTGCCGCTGGAAAAGCAATTCCAAACGATTCCGGGGCTGGCGCTCATCAGTTCCAGCAGCACGCTGGGTAGTACATCGCTGACCTTGGAGTTTGAAGAAGGTCGCAACCTCGACGGCGCGGCGTTGGATGTGCAAGCGGCTTTGCTGCGGGCGCAAAGGTCGTTGCCGCAGGATATGACGCAGCTTCCAGCGTATCGCAAGGTGAATCCGGCCGATTCGCCGATTTTTTTGGTGGCGCTAACTTCGCCCTCCATGTCCTTATCCGAATTGCAGGACTACGCCGAACACATTATTTCCCCCACGCTTTCGACCATCGACGGGGTGGCGCAGGTGAATATCTTCGGCGCAAAACGCTTTGCCGTGCGGGTGCGGGTATTGCCGCAGGTGTTGGCGGCACGCAATATCAGTTTTGATGAGCTTTCTACGGCATTAAAAGGCGCTAATTCCAACACGCCCGTCGGCACGCTGGACGGCAATAAGCAAATGCTGGTGCTGCAAGCCAATCGCCAGTTGCGCAATGCCGCCGAGTTTGGGGAGGTAATTATTGCCAATCGCAACGGAACCACCGTGCGTTTGAACGAAGTGGCGGAGGTGACGGATAGCGTGGAAACCTTCAAATCGTTCGCTAATTTCAACGGCGAGCCGTCGATTACGGTGGCGATTTTCCGCCAACCCAGTGCCAATACCGTGCGCGTGGTGGATTCGGTGAAAGCGATGTTGCCCAAACTGAAAGAGCAAATGCCGCAATCGGTGAACTTGAATCAGATGAATGACCGTTCGCTTTCGGTGCGCGAGGCGCTGCACGATGTAACGCTCACGCTGCTAGGCACGATTGCGCTGGTGGTGATGGTGATTTTCTTGTTCCTGCGCCGATTTGTGGCGACGGTGATTCCCACGCTTTCGCTACCCGTTTCGCTGGTCGGGGCGGTGGCGCTGCTGTGGGGAATGAATTACAGCCTCGATAACATTTCGCTCTTGGGTTTAACGCTGGCGGTCGGGCTGGTGGTCGATGACGCGATTGTGATGCTCGAAAACATCATGCGCCACGTTGAAGCCGGCGAAAAACCGTTTCAAGCCGCCTTGCTGGGTTCGCGCGAGGTGGGATTTACGATTATTTCGATTTCCACCTCCTTAATCGCCGTATTTATCCCGATTTTCTTCATGCCCGGGGTGATTGGACTGCTGTTCCACGAATTTGCGGTGGTGGTGGGTTTGGCGATCATCGTATCGGCCTTTGTATCGCTCACGCTGGTTCCGATGTTGGCAAGCCGATTTATCACCGCCGAACCACCCCCCGCCTCCGGCGTACCCCTCCTTGAAAAGGAGGGGAATGGAGCAACTCTCCCCCTGCAAAGGGGGAGTACCCCAAAGGGGGGAGGGGGTTTACTTAACCTCTACACCCGCACGCTGGATGCCGCCTTGGTTTACCGCAAAACGGTGCTGGCGGTCGCGCTTTTGACATTTGTGGCGACGGCGGTTTTGTTCAGCATCATCCCCAAAGGTTTTTTTCCTGAAGAAGATATTGGGCAGATTAGCGCTTCCACCGAAGCATCGGAAGATACATCGTTCCCCGAAATGGTGCGGCTGCAAGAGCGTGCCGCCGCCGTGATTCGTGCCGATGACAACGTGGCGGCAGTGACTTCGTTCAACGGGGGTAGCGGGGCGCAAAATACGGGGCGGATGTTTATCATGCTCAAGCCAGCCGATCAGCGTAAACCCATGAAACAGGTGATGGAAGGGCTGCGGAAAAAGCTCCAAGGCGTTTCAGGGATTCGGGTTTTTATGCGCCCGATTCAAAATCTGCAACTGGGCGCACGCTCAAGTAAGGCGCAATACCAGTACATTTTGCAAAGCGTGAAAGCCGATGAACTGAATGATTGGGCGAGCAAAATCCAAGAAAAGCTGCGCAACGACCCGCTTTTCCGTGACGTGACCAGCGATGCCCAGTTACGTGGTCTGCAAGCCCAGCTCCAAATTAACCGCGAGCGTGCCAACGCGCTGGGCGTTTCAATGGATTCGATCCGCAATACCCTCTACAGCGCCTTTGGTGAACGGCAAGTTTCTACGATTTATCTACCGACCGATAGCTATGCCGTGATTTTGGAAGCCGCACCCGAGGCCAAAATGGACGAAAGCGCTATCAATGGCATTTACGTCCGCGCCAATACGGGGGCATTAGTGCCGCTATCGTCGTTCACGACGGTGGAACGCAAAGTGGGTGCAACCTCTATCAACCATGTAGGACAGTTGCAGGCGGTGACGATCTCGTTCAACCTCGCCCCCGGTACGGCATTGGGCGATGCCACCGCGCGTATCGACCAAACGCGGGAAGCAGTCGGCTTGCCCACCGCGATCATTACCAGCTATGGCGGTGATGCAGCGGTGTTCAAATCCTCGCAAGGCAATCAAATCGTGCTGATTGTGTCGGCGCTGCTGGTGATTTACGTGCTGCTGGGTGTGCTGTATGAAAGCTATATCCACCCGATTACGATTTTGGCGGGCTTACCATCGGCGGCAGTCGGGGCGCTGGCAACCTTGATGCTATTCGGGCAGGATTTGACCATGATCGCCATGATTGGTATTTTGCTGCTGATTGGTATCGTCAAGAAAAACGCCATCATGATGATTGATTTTGCCTTGGATGCCCAACGCCATCATGGAATGAGTCCAGCGGACGCGATTCGGGAAGCGTGTATTTTGCGCTTCCGCCCCATCATGATGACTACTTTGGCGGCGTTAATGGGCGCGTTGCCGATTGCGCTGGGTATTGGTGCGGGTGCAGAACTGCGCCAACCGCTGGGGCTGGCGGTGGTCGGCGGGCTGGTGTTCTCCCAAGCCGTGACGCTTTATATTACGCCGGTGATTTATCTGGCGTTGGATAAATTCAGCGGGCGCGGGCCGATCACGGAAGGCAATGAAAAAACAGCATGAGATGCTGGGACAATTACGCTATGACTAATTCGACTACTCCTACCCCCCCCACCACGCTCACCATCACCCGCCCCGACGATTGGCATCTCCACGTCCGTGACGGCGCGGCATTAAACACCGTGGTGCCGCATACCGCCGCGCAATTCGGACGCGCCATCATCATGCCGAATCTGAAGCCGCCCGTCACCACGACCGAGCAGGCGTTGGCGTATAAAAAACGGATTCAAGCCGCCGTTCCCGCTGGCGTGGCGTTTGAACCGCTGATGACGCTCTACCTCACCGACAACCTGCCCGCCGATGAAATCCAGCGTGCCAAGGATGCCGGAATCGTCGCCGCCAAGCTCTACCCCGCCGGTGCAACCACGAATAGTGACGCGGGTGTCACCGATATGCGCAAAACCTATAAAACGCTGGAAGCCATGCAGCGTGCCGGAATGCTGCTGCTGGTGCATGGCGAGGTGACATCGCCCGATATTGATTTGTTCGACCGCGAAGCCGTGTTTATCGACCAACAATTAGAGCCACTGCGCCGTGATTTCCCCGAACTGAAAATCGTGATGGAACACATCACCACCAAGGATGCCGCGCAGTATGTGGCAGAGGGCAACCGCTTTTTGGGCGCAACGATTACCGCGCACCATCTGCTCTACAACCGCAACGCGATTTTTACGGGTGGAATTCGTCCGCATTACTATTGCTTGCCCGTGCTGAAGCGCGAAACGCATCGCCAAGCCTTGGTCGCAGCGGCTACCAGCGGTTCACCGAAGTTCTTCCTCGGCACGGATAGCGCTCCGCACGCCGCGCACTTGAAGGAACACGCCAGCGGCTGCGCCGGATGCTATACCGCCCACGCTGCGATGGAACTCTACGCCCAAGCCTTTGATAACGTGAATGCGCTGGATAAATTAGAAGGCTTTGCTTCGTTTTTCGGAGCAGACTTTTACGGACTAGAGCGCAATAACGGCACAATTACCTTACAACGTGAAAGCTGGACACCGCCCGCATCGTTTCCGTTTGGCGAATCCGGTGATGCCGAACTCAAACCCCTTGCTGCGGGGGAAGCGTTGCATTGGCGCGTGGTGGGCTGAATAAGTTAAGCGGGTATTGCACGCAGGCTAGCATGGCGGCATTTCACTTGCGGGCGGTGCTGTTGTGCCTGCCACAAATCGTATGCCAACTGCCCTTTGAGCCAACTTTGGGCGCTAGGGCCGTCTAACCACGCTTCAAGCCGGAGTGCTAAATCAATACTGATACCTGCTCTGCCATTCAGTACGCGTGAGAGGGTGACACGGTTAATGCCTAATTCAGTTGCCGCTTGGGTAACGGTGAGATTCAATGCGGGTAAAACATCTTCCCGCAGTGTTTCCCCCGGGTGGGGAGGGTTGTGCATGACGCTCATTGCCATTCATCCTTTCATTCGGTTGCTTCGCTTTATTCAGTGATAGTCTTGGTAATCGACCAAAATCGCATCTTCTCCTTCAAACCGAAAGGTCATGCGCCAATTACCATTGACGGTAACCGACCAATGTTCTGCCAAATCACCACTAAGGGAGTGCAAACCCCACCCCGGTATATTCATGTCCTGCGCACGCGCTGCATCATTCAGTTGGCGTAATTGACGTGCCAATTTAGCAGCGTGATCGGGACGGATACCCGATCGACTTCCTGTTTCAAAGAATTGCCGTAGTCCTTTGTGCTTGAAGTGCTTTATCATGATTCGTTACATTGTAGCGAAGAACACTACACATTACTCCACCCGCTTCTGCTCCCCCAGCACCTGAACGATAGCCGCGTGGATGATTTCAGCGATTTGGGGTTGGACGATTTGTAAAACCTTTTCTGCCAAGACATCCGGCATGATTTCGGTGATCGGTGGTTCTAAAGTGGGAGAACCTTCCGAAACAACATCGGTTAAGGTGGGAATTAACAAAGGGTTGGGGCGCGTGGTTACCATGTCCTAATTTCCTTCCTGAGTTTCTTTTCTTGTCGCCTCGCAGAGATGCCCCGCTCCGAGGTATTGCTTCCAGCGTTGACGCGCCCAATGGCGGTCGGTTTCGTCGGTGCTGACGAGTTCAATCACCCGATTGAATTGTTCAAAATAATCCGGCAAACGCGCCGATTCCGACATATTCACCAGCAGGTTACGCCCTTGGCTTTGAATGGCGGCTGCGTCCATTTGGGTTGCCAGCAGCACGCTGGAATAGCGTTGCAGCGTGGTGGATGCGGATTCGGTGCAGTGGGTGACGAAATCGGTCGGAGCCATTTCCCATAGCTGGACATCCAGCCACCGCACCGATCCCGTATCGCACAACACCCACGTCTTCATGCCCCCGCGTGCCGCTTTACGCAGCAAGCGGCAGGCGTAGTGGTGCTTGTCTGGAATACCGAAATGAAATTCAATTTTCATTCCGCATTTTTTTCAACATTCAACAAAAATTCCACCAATAAACCAACGGGTCGTCCGGTTGCGCCTTTGGCTGTGCCGCTCTTCCATGCGGTTCCGGCGATGTCGATATGCGCCCAAGGGTATTTTTTGGCAAAACGCTGCAAGAATTTGGCGGCGGTAATCGCCCCCCCCGGACGGCCTGCGACATTGGCGACATCGGCAAAACGGGTTTTCAGCCCTTCGCCATACGCATCATCCAGCGGCATGTGCCAGCCTAAATCTTGCGCCGATTCGCCAGCTTGGACGAGGGCGGATGCCAACGCACTTTCACTGGAAAATACGCCACTGCGCACGCCACCCAACGCAATCACGCACGCACCGGTGAGCGTGGCAATATCCACCACGGCACGGGGATTGAAGCGTTCCGCATAGGTTAAAGCATCGCACAATACGAGACGACCTTCGGCATCGGTATTCAAAACTTCAATGGTTTGACCACTCATGCTGGTCACCACATCGCCGGGTTTCACCGCGCGACCGCTAGGTAAATTTTCGCAGGCGGCAATTAAACCGACTACATTGATGGCGGGTCGCAATTCACCCAGCGCACGGAACACGCCCAGCACGCTGGCAGCACCGCACATATCGTATTTCATCTCATCCATTTCCGCGCTGGGCTTAATGGAGATACCACCGCTATCGAACGTAATGCCTTTGCCGACCAACACGGTAGGGGCTTCCGATTTGCCCGCGCCGTTGTAACGCAGCACGATAAAGCGCAACGGCTCATCCGAACCCTGAGCCACCGCCATGAATGAACCCATACCCAACTTGGCAACGTCTTTAGGGCCTAGCACCTTGCAACTGATTTTGGGCAATTCCGCCAGCTCTTCCGCAGCATCTGCCAACAGGGAGGGGGTTGCATAGTTTCCGGGACGGTTGCCCCATTCCTTGGCCAGCTCTACCCCCGCGATCACGGCGGAGGTGCGCTTCAATGCTGGCTGCAAATCACCATCGGTAATCGGCGAAGTGCAGAGAACAATTTCGCTTACGCTGCGTGGTTTGGATTGGGTGAGCGTATAGACGTAAGTGGCATCGGCGCAGGCGGTCATCGCAGCACGCAGGGTGTCGGGCGTGACGGGGGTGGCAAAAGCGATTACCAACTTTTTCAACGAAGGTGCTTTCAATGCGGCGATAGCATTCGTCACCGCTGTGCGAATTTGCGCCGCAGTGCCTTCGCCCACCCCAGCCAGCACCGCACGCGCCGCCAACGCTTGGCTTGGACGGTAGAGTGAAAGCGTTTGACCGGCCTTGGTGCGCAAATCACCTGCGCGGATGGTTTCAGCCACCAAGGCCGATAAATCATCCTCCACACCCGAATAATCGTGGGGAACTAGCACAATCAGTGCATCGCATTTTTCGGTGGCAGCACCTGCTAGGCCCGTGGTTTTCAGTTCAAAGTTCATAATCGGGGGTTTTCCTGTTTCGTTATTTTCGCCATGTTATTCCATTCATCTATCCGTAAAGAACTTGCCCGTAGCTTTGGCGCGACATTGGTGGTGTTGGTGACGGTAGTCGTCACCATGACGCTCATTCGCACACTAGGGCAAGCGGGTCGGGGCGTTTACAACCCTGCGGACGTGATGATGATTATGGGCTACATGGTACTTTCTGATTTGCCCATCATCCTCTCGCTCAGCCTTTTTCTTGCAGTTTTAAGCGTTTTAACGCGCATGTTTCGAGACAGTGAGATGGTGATTTGGTTCAGCAGCGGCAAGGGCTTATCGGCATTTTTACCCCCGTTGCTGCATTTTGCGTGGCCGATTGTGCTGCTGGTGGGCGCGCTGGCGGTGTTGATTTTGCCGTGGGCCTTTGGGCAGGTCGAAGATTTGCGCGACCGCTACGAAAAGCGCGGGGATATTTCCCGCATTCAGCCCGGGCAGTTTCAGGAATCGAATAACGGTGACCGCGTTTTCTTCGTTGAAAAGGGCGATACCAGTGAGCATGTCGGGCAAATGGGGCGTAACGTCTTCATCGCCACCCAGCAAGGTGATAAAAAAACCGTGATTTCGGCTTTGAGCGGGCATATCGAATTGCGCGATTCGGGCAAATTCTTGGTGCTGCAAAACGGGCAACGTTTGGAGAAAAAAGAAAATAACACCCACATCGCTACCGACATCACGATGGCGGTTTTTTCCTCCTACGGCGTGCGGGTGGATGGGGATGATATGTCGGCGCGTGCCACCACCCCCACCTCCACGCTGAACACGTTGGAGCTTTTCTCCAACCCCACGCCCGCGCAATGGAGTGAGCTTTCGTGGCGATTGGGTTTACCGCTGACGGCGTTGAATGTGATTTTCATCGCCTTGGCAGCTGCGCGGGTGAATCCGCGTGTGGGGCGCACCGCGAATTTAGCGGCGGCGTTTATGTTATTCGTTATTTATTTTAATTTATTGGTACTGGGTAAATCGTGGGTGGAAGCGCAAAAAATCAGCTTTCCTGTTTTAATGCTGGGTTTACACGGTGGCGCATTTATTCTTGCGATGATTTGGGTCGCTAAACGCCATAACCAATCGGACAATCCTTGGACATTCTGGAAAAAATAAGACCGTTATGAAAACCATCCGCCGCTTGCTCTATGGTGAATTGCTCCTATCCGTGTTGCTCGTCACATTGGGATTTTTGAGCCTCTTTTATTTTTTCGATTTTGTAGATGAATTGCAATCGGTCAGCAAAAATGGGGCTACGGGTTATACCGTGGTGCAAGCATTGCTGTATGTCGCGCTGATGCTGCCCAATCATTTATACGAATTATTGCCGATTACGGTATTGATTGGTACGATTTTCGTCATGTCACGCCTCGCGCAAAGTTCGGAATTTACCATTTTGCGCACCAGCGGATTAGGGCCTTGGTTGGCACTGCGGATTTTATTGATTCTGGGTTTATTCTTTGTTATTTTAACTTTTGCGGTGGGTGATTATTTAGCACCCTTGGCCGACAAAACCGCGCAGTTATTAAAATCGCGCTACCAAGGTAAAGTAACGGTCGGTAAAACCGGTGCATGGCTTAAAGAACGGCAAAGCCATAGCCATTTTACGGTGAATGTCGATTCACTCACCCCCGATGCCGGAATGCGCAATGTGCGGATTTTAGAATTCAATGATCAGGGTTTACTTATTTCCATGACGCAAAGCCAAAGCGCCCGTTTTGGTCAAGATGCTTCATGGTTATTGGAAAATGTCGATCGTACCGAATTTAAATCACCCATCGAACGCCGTTTATTACCCCAATATCGCTGGCCCACACAAATCAATGCGGAGATGGTAGCCACTGCCGTATTGCAACCCGATCGCATGGGGACTATTGATTTATTTCAATACGTTCAACATTTGAATGCCAATGGGCAAGCGGCTCAAAAATACGAAATTCAATTTTGGCGTAAAGTTTTCTACCCTTTAAGCTGCTTGGTGATGGTGGTATTGGCATTACCCTTTGCGTATTTTCATTTTCGTTCGGGCAGTATTGCGACCTACGTTTTTGGCGGTGTCATGGCGGGGGTCAGCTTTGTTTTATTGAACAATGTATTCGGCGATTTAGGCGCACTGCGCGGCTGGTGGCCTTGGATGACGGCTGCGCTTCCGGGGTTAATTTATAGTTTTTTTTCCCTTACCGCGTTTACGTGGTTGGTCATTCGGCGATGATGAATAACGATGAATCTGATGAATACTCCCCACGCTATTATTCTTTTCGCACACGGTTCACGCGACCCACTTTGGCATTTACCGATTGAAGCCGTTAAAACCCAGCTCGCCCAACGTGCGCCCGATACGCCCGTGGCCTGTGCTTACCTTGAACTCAGCACGCCTGATTTACCCACGGCTGCGCAGCGTTTGATTGAAGCGGGCGTGGATTCGGTTTCCATCGTGCCGCTATTTTTGGGTGTGGGCAAACACGCGCGGGAAGATTTGCCGCAACTGGTTGCCGACCTGCGCACACGCTACCCCCACATCACCTTTCATCTGCAAAAAGCGGTGGGGGAAGACGCGCGTTTGATCGCTTTGCTCGCCACCATTGCACAGGAGAATGTATGACCACCCCGCTGCTTCAATCCCGCCTGCCGCAAGTCGGCACGACCATTTTTTCCGTGATGTCCGCCTTGGCCGCCGAACACCAAGCCGTGAATTTAGGACAAGGCTTCCCCGATTTTGGCTGCGATCCGGCGCTGTTGCAGCACGTCACCGATGCCATGCAAGCGGGGCATAACCAGTATCCCCCCATGCCCGGTGTGCCGATGTTGCGGGCGGCGATTGCGAACAAAATCCACGCACTCTATGCACGTTCGTATTGCGAGAACAGCGAGATCACGATTACTGCCGGTGCTACGCAAGCAATTTTGACGGCGATTTTGGCCGTGGTTCACGCGGGCGATGAGGTCATCGTTTTAGAGCCGTGTTACGACAGCTACGTGCCGAATATCGAACTCGCGGGCGGCGTGGTGGTGCGCGTGCCGCTGACTCCGCACACCTTCCGTCCTGATTTTTCCGCCATCGCCGCTGCCATCACGCCACGCACCCGCGCCATCGTTATCAACAGCCCGCACAATCCCAGCGGCATGGTGTGGTCGCGGGCGGATATGTTGGCGTTGGAAGAATTACTTGCGCCCACCGATATTATTTTAGTGAGCGATGAAGTTTATGAACATATGGTGTTCGACGGTTTGCAGCACGAAAGCGCCGCGCGTTACGATGGTTTGGCGGAACGGGCATTTATTATTTCGAGCTTCGGAAAAACCTACCATGTCACGGGTTGGAAAGTGGGTTATGTGGCTGCGCCGAAAAACCTGATGGCAGAATTTCGCAAAGTGCATCAATTTAACGTCTTCACCGTGAATACCCCCATGCAATATGGGCTGGCGGCGTATATGGAAAATCCAGCGCCTTATTTAGAATTAAGCGCATTTTACCAGCGTAAACGCGATTTATTCCGTGCCGGATTAGCGTCCACCCGATTGAAATTATTACCCTGTGAAGGAACGTATTTTCAATGCGTGAATATAGCCCCCGTCACCGATTTATCCGAAGCCGCATTTTGCCAATGGTTGACAAAAGAAATCGGCGTAGCAGCCATTCCATTATCCGCATTTTATGGCAACGGTTTCGACCAGCGCGTGGTGCGTTTTTGCTTTGCGAAACAAGATGATACGCTGTACCGTGCGCTGGAGCGGTTA
>CALMCD010000052.1 GCA_937863075.1 uncultured Rhodoferax sp.
GCCAATGCCAGCGAAGTGGCTGCGCTAAAGGATAAAAAGCGGCGGCGATTCATGTAACGGATGGTTTGAGGGCTTCTGGTGAATGGGTTTTGAGCCAATCTCGCAATGCTTCATTCATGCGGGTTTGCAGGGCATACCCTAGCACGACACCCGCTTGCTTCAATACCGCACCATCCCAGTCGTCCACCGTGGTACGCGGGCAATCGGGGTCTTCAATGGGGGTAGTTTTTCCAGTAGATACGTTCTTCATGCTTTTCTGCCTTTCGGATAGATATAACGTGATCGGCATCACCGCGCTGCGTATGCACGATAAATGGTACGCATTAGGTTAATCCTTTGGAATATACGCTTGGCGATTACTTGAAGGTTTAGAATGTTTTGATGCCTAGAATCTTGGTTTCGCCCATGTTCGCATAGCAAATAGCGGGCTTCTCACCTACATATCCACCATAGCTGTTTTTGGCGTTTACTTTCGTCAAATACTCCACGACTGCAACCGATTGGTCACCAATTTTCATGGTCGTTACCGAGCCACGAAAAAATCCCGTGAACATCACGCTTCCTCTATCAATCCAAGCAGGTGCTTTGCGCAGCATATCTTCGCACTGCTCTTTCATTTTTTGCACACGGTCGCCGTGGTCAGTTGGGGTAGAGTCTGCCAATATTTTAATGGGCTTAGATGTTGCATCCGCTTCACAAGCCGTTTCCTGATAAACCACCTTCCCATCTGGCAACGTGCATTTATTCACCGCCCATGCTTGCCCTGCTAATGCCATAAACAATACGACTACAGCTATCTTTTTCATTATTCATCCTTTTTGAAATCATGATTTTATTTTATTGCCCCACCCTGCCCCATTCCTGCTCGTAGGTTGAAATCAGCACCTGATTGGTCAGGCGATGCACCTCGGTGGGAACGCGCGTCATATCGGCTGGAAAATCGAATAAGGTGGGTAATACCGCCATGTTCAAAAAGCGCAATCCGGTTGGCAACGCCGTGGGCGGATGCCAAGGGCGGTGGCTGGCGATGACGTAACCCCATTCGCCAAAACTGGGAACATTGGCGTGGTAGGGCGTGGCTTTCAAACCGACCGATTCAATGGTGGTGACTATCGTCCAAAAGCTCTTACGCGCCACCAAGGGGGAGGTGGTTTGAATCACCGCATAGCCGCTGGCACTCAGGCGTTGTGCTAACAATGCGTAAAAGCTGGCGGTGTACAGTTTGCCGATGGAAAAATTGGTGGGGTCGGGAAAATCCACGATGATGGCATCGAATACTTCACTTTCTTTGTCGTCCCCTTCTTGCAGCCACGCGAAGGCATCGGTATTGACGATATGCACACGCGGCGCGTTCAGGGCATTGGCATTGAGCCGCACCATTGCCGGATTTTTCGAGAATACATTGGTCATGAGCGGGTCTAATTCGACCAAGGTCACGCTTTCGACGCTGGGGTATTTCAAAATCTCTCGCACCGCCATGCCATCGCCCCCACCCAGCACCGCCACTTTACGGGGAGCACCGT
>CALMCD010000053.1 GCA_937863075.1 uncultured Rhodoferax sp.
ACTTTCTTCCATCGCATCAAACATGCAATTTTTACGCCAGTTTTAGGCGGGTGCTGGGGATGAAAAAATGGGATTCTTTGCTCAAACGCTATTCAAACGGATTGAATACCTTGACTTGAAACGTCGCAAAATCCCGCACATTGCGCGTTACCACCGTGAGTTGGTATTGCTGGGCGGTTGCGGCAATCATGGCATCTTCTAGCAGGGCATCCGTTTTATGGTGCATGAGTTGGGCGCTGCGGCGGAAAGTTTCAGCATCCATCGGCAGAATGCGATGGGTTCGGCATAGGCGATCAGCCCATTCGGAAATCTCGCGTGCTTTGGTGGGATTTTGTTCACGCGTGCGTTCAATACCGCGTTGAATCTCGCCTAACGTGACCGCAGAAAGAAAAACTGCCGCTTCATCAACCGATTCAAACCACGCCAAAACCGCACCATGTGGCTTGGTTTTGCGTAATTCGGATATGACGTTGGTATCCAGCAAATACATCACCACTCCAGCGGGGGGCGCAATGCAACGGGTTGGCGAGGTGGGATGTTTAGGTCACCCCGACCTGCATTTTCTAGCAGCACACTTTTGATGCTGGGGGTGGTGGATTGCGCTGGTTTCAGTTGTTTCCACTGGGCAATCGGCACAAGCACCGCCGCTTCCACCCCCCTGCGGGTGACCAATTGCGGCCCATGCGTTAGGGCGGCTTGTAAAAATTGACTGAAATGGGCTTGAGCATCTTGCACAGGCCACACATTCACAGCAGCGATGGACATATAAAACTCCTGTCTGACCAGATAAAGGGCAGTTTATCAGTTCCCCGCAAGTGGCACTCTCCCACTAGAATCCGTTCATGATTGCACGCGAACCTACTATCGAACGGCTGGCTATTGCCCAGCAACTCTTGCTCACCCCTTTTGGGTTGGACGAATCCCACCTCCGCCGCGCCTTGGGCGTGATTCGCGCCCACCAAGTGGATGATGCGGATTTGTATTTTCAATACACCCGCTCCGAGGGCTGGAGTTTGGAAGAAGGCATTGTCAAAACCGGCTCTTTCAGCATCGACCAAGGGGTCGGCGTGCGTGCCGTCAGCGGCGAAAAAACCGCCTTCGCCTATTCGGACGATATTTCCGAAGCCAGTTTATTAGATGCCGCCCGCACCGTAAGAACGATTTCGGCTGTAGCGCCCGCTGGTACTGCACGAGTAGCTAGAAAAAAGATAGCAAAATCCCGTTCGCTATACAACGATATTGACCCGATTTCGACCCTCGATAGCACCACCAAAGTGGCACTTTTGGGCAAAGTCGAATCACTGGCGCGCGCCAAAGACCCACGCATTATTCAGGTGATGGCGGGGCTGGCGAGTGAATACGATGTCGTCCTCATCGCCCGTGCCGATGGCACGTTGGCAGCCGATGTGCGCCCGATGGTGCGGATGTCCGTCACGGTGATGGCGGAGCAAAACGGACGGCGCGAAATGGGTTCTGCGGGCGGCGGCGGGCGTTTTGGGTTGGCATATTTTGACGATACGCTGATCGAAACCTACGTGAATCAAGCGGTGAATGCGGCACTCACCAATTTGGAAGCGCGTCCCGCACCCGCTGGTGTGATGACGGTGGTGCTGGGTTCGGGCTGGCCGGGCGTGTTGCTGCACGAGGCGATTGGGCATGGCTTGGAAGGCGATTTCAACCGCAAAGGTTCAAGCGCATTCAGCGGACGCATCGGCGAGCGCGTAGCCGCCAAAGGTGTAACCGTGTTGGATGATGGCACGATTGCGGATCGGCGCGGTTCTTTGAACGTCGATGACGAAGGCAACGCCAGCCAGCGCACCGTGTTGATTGAGGACGGCATTCTGAAAGGCTATATGCAGGACGCGATGAACGCGCGGCTGATGGGCGAAAAATCCACCGGCAACGGTCGCCGCGAGA
>CALMCD010000054.1 GCA_937863075.1 uncultured Rhodoferax sp.
ACTTGCTGATTCAAAAGCCCCAGCGCATCAACATATTCCCGCACCTCGCGCCCCAACGGAATAACGCCCAAGCCGATTTCATTGCCGACCAGCACGATAGCACCTTGGAATTGCTGAATTGCTATCAATAAAGGAGCTATATATGCAGTATCTACGGGCGCTACAGGCATTTCATTTGATTTTTCTTCGGAATGCGGCATGAGGATATTCACCAGCCACAGCGTTAAACAATCCACCACAATCAGCGTATCGGGATGGTTGTGGCGGGTGATAACTTCGGCGATATGCAGCGGCTCTTCAATCGTCACCATGCCTGCCAAACGCTCGGCGCGGTCGTGCTGGTGGCGTTCGATACGCTGGTGCATTTCATCATCCCACGCCTGCGCAGTGGCGATGAAAACGGCATTGTGCTGGGGCGAAGCGTCCAACCACGCCCGCGCTAACGATTCGGCACGGCGCGATTTACCGCTTTTTTGACCGCCTAGGATGAATTCACTGGGGTTGATGGAGGACGCTGGCATATAGTTCGTGCATTTTGGCTTGAAGGAGTTTTTTATCGGGCAGTTGAAGCTGGTATTGCGCGATAAGCGTGGGCGATAAATTGCGCGAAAGGGCGTATTCGACCACCTCATCATCTTTATCGCGGCACAACAATACGCCGATGCTGGGGTTTTCGTGCTGCTTTTTGACATCGCGGTCAAGCGCTTCGAGGTAAAAATTCAGTTGCCCGATATGTTCGGGGCTGAATTTTCCAATTTTGAGTTCAAACGCCACCAACGCCGATAAACCTCGGTGATAAAACAGCAAGTCGATATAAAAATCCTGATTTCCTACTTGCAGGCGGTATTCTTCACCCATAAAAAGAAAATCTTTACCCAGCTCTAAAACAAAAGTTTTCATGTGCTGGGTGAGGGCTTTTTGTAAATCGCTTTCGCTGTGGGTATCGGGCAGCCCCAAAAATTCCAACACATACTGGTCTTTGAACGCTTGACCAATGCGCGGGTCTAATTCTCTCGCCACTGGTGAGAGAATTGGGCTGATGGTGCTGCGTTCAAACTGGGAGGCATCAATTTGCCGTTCCAATTCACGTTTATTCAGCTTATCGGTAGCGGTTAGTTGAAGATAAAACGCCCGTTCTTCAGGCGTTTTGCAGCGCGAGAAAATGATGGTGTTGTGCGTCCAAGGAATTTCTCTCACCAGCGCCGCGAGTTTTTCGTCTGCACGATAAGTTTCGTAAAACTGCTTCATGCGCCAGAGATTTTTATCGCTAAAACCTTTGATGCTGGGGTCGGTTTGGGCGATGTAATCGGCTAAATCCCGCACTACACCCTTACCCCATACTTCGCGCTCTACTTTTTCGCTGACGATTTTTCCCACTTGCCAATACAGCGTCATCAACGCGGTATTGGCGTGGGCAAAAATCTGCTGGCGAGCCGATTGAATATGGCGCAAGATTTCGCCAAATTCTGGGATAGGCTGGGCGGCGATAGATATGCGCGTCACACAAACCACCCCGCCACCGCTTCAGGACACGATGGAAACCACGCATGAAAATAACTCGCGCGGACGCTTCCCTGTTGCCAAACCGCCTCCCCCTTATCGGCAGAGGCTTCGGTATTCGGGCGTGACGTGCGGGCGATGGGTTGTAACGGCGTGTCGGTAACGGAGTAGTGAAAAGTATGTCCCCGCACCGTTCCCGCTTCGAGGCACAACTGCTGCGAACCAAGGGCGGCGAGGCGTTTTTGCATCGTCACCGTGCCGGATAGCAAACCCCAGAATGGAAGCGATTCGCCCTCCGTAGTGATGAGCGTATCAAATAACGCCATCATCCCGCCACACTCTGCCCACACGGGTTTGTTGTGGGCGATGTGGGCTTGCAAACTATCGCGCAAGGCGGTGTTGGCGGCTAATTGCGCGGCGTGGAGTTCGGGATAGCCTCCGGTTAGCCAAACGGCATCGCAATCGGGCAAGGCGTTATCGGCTAGCGGCGAGAAAAACACCAGTTTCGCGCCCATTGCCCGTAAACAATCCAGATTCGCGGCGTAAATAAAGCAAAAAGCGGCATCTTGCGCGATGGCAATCGTTTTGTTTTGCAGCAGCGGTGGGATGGGGATAGCGGTATGCGGAGCAGGAAAATCCACCGACCAGCGTTGCCAACTATCACCATCACCATCACCATCCCACTGCAATTTTCCTAATGCGGTATCGGCAAGGGCATCGGCGGCGGCATCGAGGCGTTCCAGTGCATCGGGCAATTCGTTCGCCACGGTTAATCCCAAATGGCGTTCGGGTAATTGCAGTGCCGGATTGCGCAGCAGCGCACCCCAGTAATTCGGAGCGTCAGACAACATCGCGCCATGCCCCACACTACCAACCCGATTCGCCAACACACCCGCCCACGGCAGATTCGGGCGGTAATGTTGCAGCCCAAACGCGAGCGCGGCGAAGGTTCCCGCCATTGCGGACGCATCAATCACCGCCAGCACGGGCAAACCAAAGTGCTGCGATAAATCGGCAGCGCTGGGGTTGCCGTCAAATAATCCCATCACGCCTTCGACGATGATGAGGTCGGCTTCTTGCGCGGCATCGTGTAGGCGTTGACGGCAGTCGGATTCGCCGGTAATCCACAAATCCAACTGATAGACGGGCGCACCGCTTGCCAGACTGTGCCAGTACGGATCGAGAAAATCCGGCCCGCACTTGAACACGCGCACGCGCCGACCTTGGCGGGTATGCAGCCGTGCGAGCGCGGAGGTGATGGTGGTTTTACCCTGCCCCGAAGCGGGGGCGGCGATGAGAATGGCGGGGCAGGAGGGCATTTTTCGTCCTTATTTATTGCGTCCAGTTCAGCGAAACCAAGAAGTTACGACCCGGCATGGCATAACCGTTGGCGAGTTGGTAGGACGCATCGGTGACGTTGTTCACCCGCGCCAAAATCGAAAAGCCTTTGCGCATTTTCCAATTCACGCCCAAGTTCAGTAGCGTGTAGCTGGGCAAGGTATCACGACCCGTAAAGTTCAAATTGTTGTCTTCGCGGTCGC
>CALMCD010000055.1 GCA_937863075.1 uncultured Rhodoferax sp.
CCGAAACCCGCCCCACCAACGCCCAAACCGCACGCGGAAAGCGGCGCGTGGATGCGGAAACACAAATCCGCCATTGGAAAGGATTGGGAAGCATTTTGCGCATCCCGGGGATTTACGCTCCGAATCGGGAAGGCGGAACACCCATCGCCCGTTTGCAAAAAGGCACGCCCGTGCTGCAAGCGCAAGACGATGTATTTACCAACCACATCCACGCCGACGATTTAGCCCGCGCGTGTTGTGCGGCACTGTGGCGCGGTAAGCCGCAGCGGGTGTACCACGTCAATGACGATACCGTGTTGAAGATGGGTGATTATTTCGATTGGGCTGCCGATTTTTATGGCTTTCCGCTCCCAACTCGCATCAGCCGTGCAGATGCAGCTATCGAAATAGGAGCAATGCAGTTGAGTTTTATGTCCGAATCACGCCGTATGGTGAATACGCGGCTGAAAAAGGAGCTGCGTTTGGTGTTACGCTATCCGCAAATTCAGCAGGGGTTGGCGGATAGCAGCACCGCCAGTTTTACCAATTAAGCGGAGTATTTGGAATGCAGCCAACACAGCAACAAGAAGCGCGGGCGGATGGAAATGACAACATCATCATCCAGATTGTGGGCGATGGAAATACCGTTGTTTCAGGATACCCTCATCTTGCATTAACCCGATACGCTACCCCGCCCGCTATCGACAGTGATTTGGAAAGGCTGTCCCCCTATTCGCGTTCCATTCCTTTGGTAGGGCGTGCGACAGAATTGGCGGATTTATGGCAGTTTCTGGAAAACCCTAAACCCATACAGGCGCGGGTGCTGATTGGCGGTGGCGGTTCGGGCAAAACGCGCCTCGCCATTGAATTGTGTGAGGAAGCCATTGCCAAAGGCTGGGCGGCGGGTTTGGTGGGGCGTGATGAATTTCACCGTTTCAGAACCCAGCAAAACGCCTCGACATGGGGTTGGAATAAGCCCACGCTGTTGGTGATTGATTACGCGGCGGGTTTGTATGAAGAACTTTCTGCGTGGCTCAACGAATTGATTCAAAAACAAAAAGCCCCCGCACATCCTCTGCGCATCCTGTTATTGGAGCGTAGCGCCAGTGCGGATGCAGGTTGGTTTCATACGGTGTTTTATTCCGGTGGTTACGGTGTGGTAGGTAAGCAAAAGCTGTTGAATCCACCGATTCCTGTCGAACTAGCACCCTTGCAACAGGTTTCGGATCGGCGTGCTTTGCTGCAATCCATGCTACCCAAGCAACTATCGGCGGATGATGGGGATTTTGAAGCGCATTTAATGGGCTTGGAATGGGGCGGTGATCCGTTATTCCTGATGATGGCGGCGCTGGAAATGGCTCGAACGGGTAATAGCAAGGTTCTCACTCTTGGCAGGGCGGAATTGGCGTTGCAAGTGGCGGGGCATGAACGTGAGCGCATTACACGCATTGCACGCGCCAAGAATGTGGATGAAACCTTGGTGCAGCATCTTGCCGCCTGTGTCACCCTTGCCCAAGGTGTTGCGCCCAAAGCGTTATTGGAATTTGCCAATACCGAAAAAAGTGCCATTGGGCG
>CALMCD010000056.1 GCA_937863075.1 uncultured Rhodoferax sp.
CGCGACCGCATGGAGACGCGATGATTGCCGACCAGATCGCCCATGTATCCATGCTGGAAAGCTCCATCCCCGTCCGGCTGCGCACCTACGACCACAACGGGCAGCCGTCTGTCGTGGCAACGCCTGCGGGCACCAATGGTCACTTGCTCAATCGTCGGGCGAGCTGGATAGCGACACACGCGGCAAGCATGGGCACGCCTACGACCATGCGCTTCTTCACTCTCTATGATATCGATGCGGGTGAGGGGCGCACGCGTTCGGCAGCATTCGAGTTTGAGTTTCGTTGGATTGGCAAAATCGCCATTGCGATCAAGTCGTCACGCATGATCAAGCCCAGCGAATTGCGCCAGGTAATTGGCGAGTCTATCTATTACCTGGCAGAGGAGGTGATGCCCGCATGAGATACACCCTGCCGCCCGAACTGTTGCGTTTGGCTTTCCCGTTGCTTGTGCGCAGCGAAGATAGTGTAGCGCGCAACACTGTCGGCAGGGTAGCCCTGCGCAAGATTCTCGTCGGCGCGCCGACTTCGCCAGAGAAACTGGCGCGCTGCAAGCGACGCGTCGAGGAACGTTGGACAGTCCCAGCCATTCACGCGGAGCGATTCTGGTTGTACAACCAAGACTATTACGTGCTCAGTGAGGATGGCTATCTTGTCGAAGACAGTTTGCACCGGGTTGCGGCAGCCCGGCAGTGTGGGCATGTTCTCATTCTGGCACGGGTTCACGCTGACCATTGGTGCAAGCCAAACATGTATCGCGTAGATCCCGCCAAGGCCATTTTGTGGCGGCAAACAAATGATGGATGGCAATTTATTAAATCAGAGTTGACAACCGAGCAGGTGCAAGTGCTACGACTGCTGGGTGTCAGCGCAATGACCTATGGTCGGAGATTAAATGACACTATCCGAATATCTTGAAACATGCTTAGGAACCTGGGCAAAGCGCGACGCGGGCGACCGGCTGCGCAATGCAGCTTTAGGCATCGCCGGGGAAGCTGGCGAGATCGTTGAAGTAGTGAAAAAGTCGCTCTACCACGGCAAGTTGAGCGACGAGTGCCGTGTGCTTGCCCAGGGCGAGATTGGAGACCTCTTCTATTACATAATCGTTTACAGCCACGAGCGCGGCTGGCTGCCCGCCGACCTCGCCAGAACCATCGGCGCGGAAAATGAAGACTGGGCAAGCGTTCAGAGCGCGGTCAAGCGTCAGACAGGCAACGAAGACATCTTCACACTGGCAATGCAATTGTCTGCCGCTAGCGGGAAGATATCATCCTTCACGCTCAACCACATCGGCAGCGGCGTCGGCAGCGATAAGACGTCAGCCGAGAGCATGTTGCGGCTGGAAGAGGTAAGCGCGCGCCTATCACTGGCTGGTGCGTTATACGCGGCGATTGAAATCGCCAATCGTTTTGGGCTAAACGCCGAAGAGATTGCGGCATTCAACGCGAGCAAATTGAAAGCGCGGCATCCGAACGGGTGGAAGGTTCTCTAATGCCCCCAGGGGTGGATCAGCGCAAGTTGGTCCATCACTGGGGATGGTGCTGGCGACTGGAAGCGCGACTCACCATCCTTGTGAATCCCATCCTCGCGGTTTCCCCTTTTGGGTGCCGGAAGATTGAGCACTTCCGGCACCTCCTCCGCGAACATGACATTATATATATAGTATAAAAAGGAGCACTATGTACCAACTACTTACAATCATCGGTCGGCTAGGTGCTGACCCAGAATTACGTTACACGCCTGCGGGTGTGCCCGTCTGCTCATTCAATGTCGCCACAGATCGAACGTGGAACAATGACCAAGGGCAGAAGCAAACAGAAACTACCTGGCACCGCGTCACTGTCTGGCGCAAACGCGCCGAGGTCTGCGCGCAGTATTTGAGCAAGGGTAAGATGGTTCTGGTAACAGGCAGCGTCAAGGCGAGTGGCTTCACCAATCGCGATGGGCAGATTTCCGCGTCGCTGGAAGTGACCGCCGACCAGGTGACATTCCTTAGCAGTTCGGGCGCAGGGGCGGCAGATGGCGCGGGTGGCGGTCAAGCCTCAGCCAGTGGCGAAGCGACACATGAACCAGACATTCCATTTTGATCAAGGGGATAGAAGAACAGTCAATGAAACACAGACAGCCGCGGCGCGCCGATTGGCGCAAAAAGCCAGCAAAAAAGAAAATAGAACGAGCGTTCGTCCTTCGGATTAACGCTCTGCCTGACCAGTTCAAATCGGTTCCACTTCTGCGAGCCCTTGTCGAGATGTCGTTTGGGTTTTCAATGGAGACAATAGCAAACGGGGATGGCACCTACACGCACACGTTCACCGATCCAGCGTTTGACGCGTGACATTATATATATAGTAGATCCAACCAAAACAGATGAGCATAAAAACAAAGCTACTAACATTTCACCGGCTATGGGGACACACAATCATCATCGCCATTGTCATCGCCATTGTGAGCGGATGGCAGAACGGCCTACTGTTCGCGTGGGCCGTCATTCTCCTGGATTCCCTTTTGAATGCAATCTCCGCGGGATTCTCCACTGAAGATGCCGAGCCGACCGACAGCGACGAAGTCACGCTCAAGCTATCCAGCGACAATTGCAACGAGTTGATATCCGCCATGATCGTGGCGATCAGCTACGTCAAGACCGCGGCGGATGAGCACCCATTGTCAGAGCCAGAAGATAAGGAGCATGTTCAAGGCTTAATTGAGAAGACCGAAACCTGGCGCGATATCTTGCGCCAGATGGCAAGTGCGTTGCAAAAGGAGCCCCATGAGCAACAGTGAACACACAAACGGCGCGCCCCTGATAGCGGCAAGCCTCACAGCGACAAATCGCGCAGAGTACGCAGCTTCCTTTTCGGCAATTAAATTTTGTAAGGATGAGAGAGTGGAAGTAGTAAGTGGCGTAAATCTTCTTCTCTGCAAAGACGAGGAGTCCGCGCGGCGGATAGCAATGCAGATCGCCACCGAAAAATACAAACCAGCGGACGGCTATGTCGGTCACATAGTTGCAGCAGTTAAGATTTTCGGTGTTTCCGAAGAAATGGCACCTAATACGAAGGGAGACAACAATGAGTAAATTTCGAAAGAGGCCGGTAGTGATTGAAGCGATTGAATGTTCAGAGGTAAGGCGGAATATTCACAACGAGCCAACAAGCCTACCGCGATGGATTATCGACGCGTATCGCGAGTTGACGCTGGTAATGCTTCCTGATGGTATTGCGATAAAGACGCTTGAAGGTGACATGCTCGCATCCGCTGACGACTGGATTATTCGGGGCGTGAATGGCGAGCTTTATCCATGCAAGCCCGACATCTTTGAGAAAACCTATGAGGCTGTTGAATCACGCGAGTGGGATTGACTCTGAAACGGAAGCATTGGCAAGCACCGTAGATATCCCAAATTCACCTACTTGATATATCCCAACATATCCCAAGTAGCGTCCACTGGATATCCCAAATAAAACGCCCAAAAACCACCAGAACACAATAATCTTTGCTAGAAGGCAACGCCCAAAATCGAAAAAGTTTTGGGCGTTTTTCTTGTTTGAAAATTCGTTGATTTTTCCTCGTAAAATGTAATCACGCCTACATAAAAACACTCTAAAATCACTGTACTATAAATACATAACTTGTCGTATAATTTATCTTTATACGTAACAATATTATACGTAACCAAAAAGGGAGAAAACCATGTTGGCAACAGAATATGCTCAATGGCACGGAATTGAAAAGCAAGGTGAAAACGAATCTGATGCCGCATTCCAAAGCCGGGTAAGTGGTGCGCTGCGTGATGCTGGAAATATTATCGAAGCGCATGAGGTCGCGCAGGATAAGCGGTTTGATGCGGAAGGTGCCGACATGGTTCAGTCTGGAATCATGGGCGCGGTCGCTATGGCGATGAGTAACACGAGCTATGGGCGATCAGGCAGTTCTCTTGTCGGTGATGAGATTGCCGCGGGTGTAGTCGCTGGCGCAAAACAGCAGGATGATTCGGCAATGCTTATGCTTGCCATGCTCATGATGTCCCGCGATTAGTTACAAGGGAGCGCCAAATGATTACCTACGAATTCGCCGTCGATGGCAAACGCATTCCGTTTCAAGCCGAAGACGCCAACCACGCCATTGTCAGATTGACAGCGACATGGCAAAAGTTCTGGCGAGGAAAGGTATACAGCGGCTCTCTTTATTCAGATGGAAAGTTGATCGCCGGTGTTGGGTTCCCAGCGGCGCAGGCAGCAAAAGATGATGTTCGTGTCGAGTGGGTTGAGGGTGAGGTGAAAAATGCTTGAAGGTAAACCGGGCGCACGCCCCATACTTAGTTACTGGACAGGTAGTGGCATCAGGACGATTTACGAACTGCCACCACTGACACGAGAGCAAAAGCTTGCGGCGGCAGCCCACTGGCGAAATCTGGCTCAAGGTTCGATTGCTGCCGGAGAGCATGAAGCCTTACGTGGCATTTCGACTGGACAGACCCACCGGCACAACGCGGTGCTTTACATTGAAATCGCTGAAAAGATTGAAGCGGATGCAAACCAGGAGAAATCATGAGCTATACAGTCCTAAACTCAAAGCTTCAGACCGTCGCCGTTGGATTCCAATCCTTGTCGGCCGCGGCAAAAGACACAATCGAAACTAAGCCGCAAGATCGAGTTTGGTTTGTTGAAGATGATTCTGGCGATATTGTCGCCATAGTCCATTGCGAATCTGTTTGGATGCCATTCACCCAGGCAGAGATTGAATCTAAGGATAAGCAGACAATGAGCGGCCTAAAGCCGAGCAACTACACATCTCACCCAATGAGTTCAGTGAGTAAAGAGTGGGAAGCTGAGCAGATCGCCCGCAACATCATGACCATCTTATGGCGCACCGGCGACGAGTGGCGACCACTCGCATGGGAAGAGTACTGCACTGAGCGGCAGAAAGACGGCAATTTCTCGAAAATGGAAAAACCGTACTTCGACCGGGTGATCAGCTATTGCAAAAGCGCCGAAGATGCAGACCGGTTCTGCTCATCCTGGCGC
>CALMCD010000057.1 GCA_937863075.1 uncultured Rhodoferax sp.
GCGGGTTTGATTCTCTCCATTCACATTGTGGCGGCGGTATTTGTTTTTCAGGGTGTGGGAATTAGTGCCGCGATGGTGATTGAACAGCGTACCCGTTTACTATGGTGGCAAACTTTGGCGGGGGTATTGTGCAATATCGCCCTCAATAGCGTGTTAATTCCGCTCTACGGTGCGGCGGGTGCGGCGGTGGCTTTGGTGGCATCGCAATTTTTTGTCAATTATGGGGTGTTGGGTTTGCGGCCGGAAACACGCCATTTATTTGTAATGGAAACAAAGGCATTTCAGGCTCTTGTTTCATGGGGTTCGTGGGATTGGTGGAATAAAAAATGAAAAAGGTTTTAGTAACGGGTGGCGCGGGCTTTTTGGGTTCTCACTTGTGCGAACGTTTGGTCGAGCGTGGCGATGATGTGCTGTGCGTGGACAATTTCTTTACGGGCAGTAAGCGCAATGT
This sequence comes from uncultured Rhodoferax sp., assembly GCA_937863075.1. GTDB lineage: Bacteria > Pseudomonadota > Gammaproteobacteria > Burkholderiales > Burkholderiaceae_C > Allorhodoferax. The sequence goes on from CALMCD010000057.1 coordinate 452, forward strand.
CGATCACTTAATCGATCGGCACAATTTTGAAATCATGCGGCACGATGTCACCTTCCCGCTGTATGTGGAGGTGGAGCAGATTTTCAATCTGGCCTGTCCCGCCAGCCCAGTCCACTACCAGCATGACCCCGTGCAAACCACCAAAACCAGCGTTCACGGTGCGATCAATATGCTGGGGCTTGCCAAGCGTGTGAAGGCGCGTATCTTGCAGGCTTCGACCAGCGAGGTGTATGGCGACCCCTCCATTCACCCCCAAACCGAAGATTATTGGGGCAATGTGAACCCGATTGGCATTCGCAGTTGCTACGACGAAGGCAAACGCTGCGCCGAAACCTTGTTTTTTGATTACTACCGCCAGCACCAACTCCAAATCAAAGTGGCGCGTATTTTCAACACCTACGGCCCACGTATGCACCCCAACGATGGGCGCGTGGTGAGCAACTTCATCGTCCAAGCCCTGCGCGGCGATGACATCACGATTTACGGAACCGGTCAGCAAACCCGCAGCTTTTGCTATGTGGATGATTTGATTGAAGCCTTTTTGCGCTTGATGGATACCCCGCAAGACATCACCGGCCCGATCAATTTAGGCAACCCGGGGGAATTCACGATGCTGGAATTGGCAGAAAAAGTGATTCACTTCACGGGTTCACGCTCCAAACTGGTTTTTCAACCCCTGCCGCAAGACGATCCACGCCAGCGCCAGCCCGACATCACCTTGGCACGCCAGACCCTGCAATGGGAACCAAAGGTTGCACTAGAAGATGGTTTGAAAGAAACCATTGCCTATTTCAAAAAAATTATCAATGGCTAATCCGATGGCTAATCCAATGGCGAATTTAAGCAATAACTGGAAACTCAATACCCCCATCGCGCTGATTATTTTCAACCGACCCGATACAACCGAGCGGGTATTTGCCGCCATCGCCCAAGCCAAGCCGCCCGTGTTGCTGGTGGTGGCCGATGGTGCGCGTACCCACCGTGCCGGAGAAGCCGAAAAATGCGCCGCCACCCGTGCCATCGTGGATCGAGTCGATTGGGATTGCAAGGTATTAACGAATTATTCGGAAACCAATTTGGGGTGCAAAAAGCGGGTTGCCAGCGGTTTAGACTGGATTTTTGAACAAGTCCCCGAAGCGATTATTCTGGAAGATGATTGCCTACCCGACCCTTCTTTTTTCCGATTCTGCGAAGAAATGCT
>CALMCD010000058.1 GCA_937863075.1 uncultured Rhodoferax sp.
ATCACGGCTTTTAGTTCCAAGACAAAAAGCCATCTGATGCTAATCAATTAACGCGTTAATCGCTAGCGAGGGGCGACAGGGTTAAGAATTGGTCCCGCTGACAGGAATCGAACCTGTATTTAGCACTTAGGAGGCACTCGTTCTATCCATTGAACTACAGCGAGACAGCCTATCATTGTAAGCCGTACCAGCGGATATGCGGACTATTTACTCAACTCGCGCATGGCTTCTTCCAGCCCCTTTAAGGTGAGTGGAACCATGCGGTTGTGCATGATTTCTTGAATCAAACCGATGCTTTGCCGATATTGCCACACGCCCTGCGGTTCGGGGTTCACCCAAATGTGTTTGGGAAAGGCGTGGAGCAAACGCTGCAACCATTCCGCTCCCGCTTCTGGGTTGTTGTACTCCACGCTGCCCCCGGGTTGCAAAATCTCGTAGGGACTCATGGTGGCATCGCCGACAAAAATCAGTTTGTAATCTTTATTGTATTTGCGAATAATATCCCACGTCTCGAATTTTTCGGCAAAACGGCGGCGGTTATTTTTCCACACAAAATCGTAAACGCAGTTGTGAAAATAATAAAATTCTAAATGCTTAAATTCGCTTTTAACCGCGCTGAATAATTCTTCTACGCGCTGAACGTGGTCATCCATCGTACCGCCCACGTCCATTAACAACAATACTTTGACGTTGTTATGCCGTTCAGGGCGCATTTTAATATCGAGATAACCCGCATTCGCCGCTGTTTTATGGATGGTTTCATCCAAATCCAATTCCAGCGCATTACCTTCGCGGGCAAATTTACGCAACCGCCGCAGTGCTACTTTGATATTGCGTGTACCCAATTCTTGGTTATCATCATAATCGCGGTAGGTGCGTTGATCCCACACCTTCACTGCGCTGCGATTGCGGCTTTTATCTTGCCCAATCCGAATACCCTGCGGATTATGTCCATACGCCCCAAAAGGCGACGTGCCGCCCGTACCAATCCATTTACTGCCGCCTTCGTGCCGCTCTTTTTGCTCTTCAAGGCGTTTACGCAGCGTTTCCATTAACTCATCCCAACCCATTGCTTGCAATTGCGCGAGTTCTTCGGGGGTTAATACTTTTTCGAGATTTTTGCGCAACCATTCTTGCGGAATTTCGCGCTGTAAATCGGCTATTAAATTCACGCCTTGAAAATAAGCAGAAAAAGCGCGGTCGAATTTATCGAAGTTTTTTTCATCTTTCACCAAAGTGGTGCGGGCGATATAATAAAAATCGTCGATCTTATAACCTTCTGGATTATTCGGCCCGACTACGCCCCGATGCAATGCCTCCAATAATGTCAGATACTCTTTGACCGAAACCGGTAATTTCGCCGCGCGAAGGGTGTAGAAAAAATCAAGGAGCATATTGATTCAACCGATACACCAAATGCGCCTTGACTTCCGACCATTCGCTGGCGAGTATGCTGTACATCACGGTATCCCGAATCGTTCCGTCACGGCGCAGAGCGTGGTGGCGGAGGATGCCGTCTTTCTTCGCGCCCAGCCGTTCGATCGCGGTTTGCGAGGCAAAATTGAAATGATCGGTACGCAGCCCCACCACCTTGCAATCCAGCGTTTCAAAAGCGTGGGTGAGCAGCAGCAATTTGCAAGTCGTGTTCACATGGGTGCGCTGCACGCTTTGGGCGTACCACGTATGCCCGATTTCAACGCGCTTCACGGGCGGCAAAATATCGTGGTAACTGGTCGTTCCCAACACCTTGCCGCTGTCTTTTTCCACCACCGCAAACGCGAAACGGTGACCGGATTTGCGCTGCGTGAGTGCTTCTTCGATGTAGCGGTGGGTGTGGTCGGGTTCGGGGACGCTGGTCACGCGGATATTCCACAGCGCACCATCGGCGGCGGCGGTGCGTAATCCAGCATCGTGCGACAGGTTCAGCGGCTCTAATCGCACGCCACGATCTTCGAGGGTTACAGGGTGAACAAAGTGCATGGTGGCTAATCCCTAATGGTTTAGTGCAATGGAAATACCGCCGCGAGGTGGGGTGCATCCATCGCCGCATCAAACCACGTTTCGATTTGTTCCAGATGCGTTGCCGCGTTAATCTGCATCACCACCGCAGGCGGTAAAACTCCAAAACGGCGCATCAAAAAACGCAGCAATAATTGGGCTTGACCTTCTTGCTTACCCTCTAATTTGCCTTTCAAGATGCCTGCGTATTCACCCTGTTGTACCAAATTTTGTTTCCACATTTCAATGCGTTCTTCAATCATTTCTTGTACCTCCGGTAAGTCATGCAGTTCGGGTAAATTATCCAATGGCGTAAAGCGTTTGAGTACCACGCGGTTAATCCACACTGTGAATGCCCTGCGCAATTCTGTATTTTGTGGGGCATTCAGTTGATTTTTCAGCTTTTCAATTAACGGTGCTAAATCTTCAGGATTCAATAACCGTTCAATTTCGACCAGCCTTGCGACGGCATTATCTGGCTGATTCAAACTTTCTTCACTGACGCGCCCTTCATCCAAAAGGAAATAACGCAGGCTGGGACGATAGGCGGCCAAGCTCGCGGGGACAGCTTCGATGAGGTTTTCTACTTCCCGCTCGGCATTCCATGCCCGCATTCCGTTGTACAACACCAGCGGAAAAACGGGTGGAAGTTTCCCGCCTTTGATTTTTTTCGTTTTGATTAAATCTTGGTACAGCAATCCGATATACGTGAGGATGCGTACCGCCATGAA
>CALMCD010000059.1 GCA_937863075.1 uncultured Rhodoferax sp.
TAACCCAAAAGCTGCTGCAACGTATCGTATTCAAAATCATTGACGAGTTTTTGCAGGGCTTGGGCGGCGGCGGGTTGTGAGAGGCGTAGTTGTGTGAGGTAACTATTACATTGTGGAATATCACCATGTTCTATTGCCTGATACAGGTTACGGCGTAGCGTGACGGGAACATCTGCGCACAAATTTTTGAGGCTGGTTGCGGTTGCAGTTGCAGAGGTTGGTGGGGTGGAAGATTCGGCTGCTTCACGGTGAATCGGTCTCAATGGCAGTTCGACACGGAAGCAGCACCCTTGCTGGAGGGTATCGCGGAGCTGAATATCCCCGCCCATTAAATGCAGCAAGCGTTGGCTTATATTCAACCCCAAGCCCGTACCACCGCCGTGTTTTTGCCCTGCTTCGGCTTGCTGAAAGGCTTGAAAGAGCAAGGTTTGTTCGACTTTGCTGATGCCCATGCCCGTGTCTTTCACCTCAAACCACAGGGATTCTGTATTGGCCCCCGCCCGCAGGGTAATCTTGCCGCCTAATGGGGTGAATTTGAGCGCATTGCCCAGCAGATTGATAAACACTTGGCGCAGCTTGCTCTCGTCGCCATGTATCCATATCGGCACGGTGGTTTCTCGCTCTAGCTGCATTTGCAAGCCCTTGGCCTCGCTGCGCAGGGTGAATACTTGGGTCAAATCGTCCAGCAGCAGGTGCAGATTGAAATCGGATAGATTGAGCGATAAGCGACCCGCCTCGATTTTCGATAAATCCAAAATATCGTTAATCAGCGCGAGCAAGTGCTGACCACTGCGGGCGATGGTGTGGATTTTTTCCTGTTGACGCGGTGGCAATGTGGCATCTTGTTCCAAGATGCTGGCAAAGCCGATCACCGCATTCAAAGGCGTGCGGATTTCGTGGCTCATATTGGCCAAGAACACGCTCTTAGCACGGTTGGCGGCTTCGGCGGCTTCTTTGGCACTGGCTAATTCGGCGGTACGCGCTTGCACCAATTCGCTTAAATGGTGGCGATGTTGCTCTAGCTCGGCTTGCGCTTGCTTGCGATGGGTGATGTCCGCCACGATGCAGGCAAATTGGCGCGGAGCGGGTTGAAAGGCTTTGACTTCAAAGTATCTTTCCAGCGGCGCGGCATAGTTATCGTAGGTAATAGCTTCCCCCGTGAGCGCGACACGACCAAAGGTTTCTACCCAATAAGGTTCTGTTCCGGGTAAGACTTCCATCACCGTGCGGCCTACGCTGTTGGCGGCGGACAATCCGGTCATGCGTTCAAAACTGGGATTGATCGCCAAATAACGGTAATCAATGGGTTTGTCGTTGTCGTCGCAAATAATTTCGTGCAGCGCGAAACCGTCCAGCATTTCGTTAAACAGCATTCGATAACGTTGCTCCATTTTGCGGAGTTCGGTGATGTCATGCCCTATACCCAGTACGCCGATGAGTTTCCCATCGGTACTGCGAACCGGAACTTTAGTGGTTTCGAGCAAAATACGCTGCCCACTAAGAGCTAATGTGACCCATTCTTCATTGACTCTGGGACTGTTGGCGGCCATCGCTGCCCTATCGTTGGCACGGAAGAAATCGGCTAGCTCTTTCGATACAAAGTCATAGTCGGTTTTGCCCACTATGTCGGATTCGGTCACGCCGAGAAAATTCTCGAACGCCATATTGCACAGCAAAAAGATACCGTCAGCATTTTTGAGCCACACCATATCGGGCATGGTTCTTACTAAAGTACGCAAATGGGCTTCGCTGGCTTTTAACGCAGCTTGCTGGGCTTTGCGCTCGGTAATATCGCGGAATACGCCGATATGGTATTCCTTCCTATTAAATTGATAACGCCGCCCGCTGCTGAGTTCCACCGGAATATCCCGACCATCGGCGTGACGGATAAGGGTTTCGTGTAGCCGTGTACCTGTAGCGTCGGTGTGAACGCGCTGCTTAAATTCCTCCGGCTCGGTAGCATGAATCTGCGGTGGGTGCAGTTGGGTAAAGTGCATGGTCAATAGTTCGGACACCGGACGACCGAATAACGCAGCAGCTTGGGTATTGGCGGCCACAATCATGCCCGTGGCATCGTCCGCCACGATAACCGCATCGGCGATGGATTCAAACAACACCTCAAAACGCTGCATACTGGCGTATTGCTGCTGTTCCGCCCGCTGGCGCAGAAGGGTCGAGGTCACCAGATTGCCCATCAACCGCAGCCAATTCAAATCTTCATCGCTCCAAACGCGGGGGGCTAATACCGCATCGAGCGTGACAAAGCCCAACACCGTGTCATCGGCCTTCAACGGCATCGCACAAATAGATTGCGTTCCCGTCGCTTGCAGCAAGCGCGATGGGGTGGCGGCCTCCGGTGGCATTTGATCGGTGCGGTCGATACGGATGTAACCCACGCTTTGGAGTTGATCAAACCACCATTGCATGGGTTCATTCATATCGCGGCGGCTGATGGATTCGGGGACGGGGTCTACATTGGCTCGGCACCACGTATGGGAATTAGACCAGTGCGTATCGTTGGTTCCCATTAAAAAGAGCAAGGCTCTATCCACCTCCAAGGATTCACCAACCCGTGCTAGCAGGGTGTCGAGAGCGTTATCCAACTGTGCAATTGGTGTGGCGAGGAGTTGGGTGGCTAATTCCACCGCCAGTTGCAAACGGTCACGTTCTTGTTGAATGCGGTGCAGGTTGGGTTCAGATGGATTCATAAAAAGCACCTTGGCTACAAATCTGCTACAAATCTTTATTGAACCCATGCGCTGCTTTTTGGCGCATAGTTCGCAGCAATGCCAAAATGCAATCGCTTTGGGCTTGGATATTCTTCCAAACATGCGTTTCGATGTGAAATTGATTTTGGATTAAATGATCGGCTTGGCGGTGTATTTCACGGTGCAGTTGATCCAGTTCTTGCAGCTCTATGGAATGACCCAAACGGCGGCGCGTGCTGGGTTTGTTGAGCCATCGACCAAAACGGCATTGCTGAATATCGTGGATGGAGTATTCGGGGTGCTGGGGTTGCTCGGTGTAATGCCGCAGTGTTTTCACCCATGAACGGTGTTCGATCTCCGCCAATAGGGTAGGAACATCTTGTGGGGGCAATTCATGCGTCTGCGACCAAAGCAAGGGGACGCGCCAATTTTGAATCCACTCCAACACACGGTGGGCGGGCATGGGGCGGGCAATCGCATAGCCTTGACCCAATTCGCAACCGAGTTCAATCAACAATCCGCCCAATGCTTCGGTTTCAATTCCTTCGGCTAAGGTGGTGCGTTCAAAGCTGCGTGCCAAACCCAAAACGCTGTTCACAATGGTGACGTGTTCGGCATCGTCTTGCATACCCCGTACAAAACTTTGGTCGATTTTGATGGTGCTGGCGGTGAGCTGCTTCAAAAACGTGAGTGAGGAATAGCCCGTACCAAAATCGTCCAAGGCGCAACGAATGCCCATTGCATCCAAACGCTTAATCAAGCCCGAAACGTGCGCTATATTGTCCAACGCACCGGTTTCTAAAATTTCCAATTCCAGTTGGTGCGGCCTCACGCTCGGTTGCTGCGCGAGTTGCTTTAATAGGCGATTTTCAAAATGCACATCTTGCAACTGCTGACCGTCGATATTGACGCTAACGGTGGTCACCAACCCTTGGGCATTCCAAGTGGCTAGTTGGGCGATGGCGGTTTCAATCACCCAATCGCCTACCGGAATGGAGAGCGGGTGTTGTTCCAATAAAGGAATAAATTGGCTGGGTGGAATCAAACCCCGTTCGGGGTGCTGCCACCGAATCAACGCTTCAAAGCCCACAATATCGCCGCTTTGTAAATGCACTTTGGGTTGATAGAACAGGACAAATTGCCTCTCGTTCAATGCCGTGCGAATTTCATCGAGGCGCAAAAACCGCTCGCGCGTGGATTCATCTTTCAGCGGATCGAACAGGTGGTGACGGTTTTTTCCGGCTAACTTCGCCAGATACATCGCTTGATCGGCTTGCCGCAATAATTGCTCGGCTTCAATCCGCGTACTTTGTGGATACAGTGCAATGCCAATACTCGCGGTGAGGTGGAAGGTGTGTTGATCTATTTCCAGTGGCTTGGCAATCGCTTGCAGCAGGCGTTGTACCGCAGTCAGATACGCATCCCCTTGGCGCAGGTTGCCGCAGATAATGGCAAATTCATCGCCCCCGATGCGGGACACTTGGTGGGGTTCACGCACCGTTTGCACAATCCGCTTGCCCATCTCCACGACGATACGGTTACCCCAATCTTTGCCATATTGCGCATTCAGGGGGGCAAAATCGTCCAAATCAATATACGCTACGGCAAGCTGTGTGCCGTGGGTTACCGTACCCGCCATGATGGGGCGCAGCAGTTCCAAAAACATCGCCCGATTCGGCAACCCCGTGAGCGGATCGTGCGAGGTAATGAATTCGATTTGCCGTTGGTGATTTTTCTCAGCGGTAATGTCTTGCACCGTACCGATGGCGACGGCGGCTTTTCCTTGGGCATCGAATTCAAATTCGGCACGTTCACGCACCCAAACGACCGCATCATCGGTGGCAATCCGGTGTTCGATGTCGTAGGATTCGCCCTTGAGCGCACAAGCCCACGCATTCAGAACCCGTTCGCGGTCTTCGGGGTGAATGCGTTGTATGAAATCCTCCAAAGCCAAGGGCTTTCCGTTGGGTATTCCAAATAAACGGTACGTTTCCGGCGACCAATACAGCGATTGGGTCGGAAGATCCAAACGCCAACTGCCGATATGGGCAACCCGCTGGGCGTGTAGCAAATCGGCGGTTCGCTCTTGCACCAAGCGTTCCAAACTTTGCCGATAGCTTTCTTGCTCGCGCTGAATTTGGTACAACTGCAAATGGGTTTTGATACGTGCCAACACTTCTTCGACTTGAAAGGGCTTGGTCACGTAGTCCATGCCACCCGCAGTAAATGCGCGGATTTTGCTTTCCGTATCGGTGAGTGCGCTGATAAAAATGATCGGGATTTTGTGCAGCGTGGGATCGTCTTTGAGCTGCTGGCACAGGGTGAAACCATCCATCTCTGGCATCATGATGTCCAGCAAAATGAGGTCGGGGGCTTGCTGTTGTGCCGATTTCAATGCCAGCCGCGCCTTCGGGAAAAGCTGCACGCGCCAGCCTTGGCTGCGCAACATATCCCCCAATAAATGCAGATTGGCGGGGGTGTCATCCACCACCATGACGGTGGCGCTGGTGGTTGTTTTCGGTTTCATGATGGGTAGAGGGTTTTTACACCCCCCAAACTATTTCCTTATTGGCCTGATGGCAGCGTTGCAGCATTTCGATAAAAGGCTGGGCGCGTTGGCGTAGCGTGACGGCATTGTGGTCGATTCCCGCACTGGCTTCTTGCTCGGATTGGGCTTGGTGGCGGGCTTGTGCAGCGGCTATCGCTTGTTGCAGGGCGGTGATGGCGGCGGGCATTTCGGCGGGCAGCAAAATCCCTTTCACGAGTTGGTCGGAGTCGGCTTTGCCGATGATTTCCAAAATCTGCCGTCCATTGGCCTGCAACAGGATGACATCACCCGCTGCTTTGGATTTGAATTTATAGAGCATATTTGAAATCCTTTTGCATACTGGCACTGGGAAAATGGAAACGCACGGGGCCATCGGCACGGGCGTTGAGGTACTGCAAGACCATCGGATTTTGGCTATTACGCACTTCTTCTACCGTGCCTTCGGCGGCGATTTGCCCGTTGGCGAGCAGGATAACGTGGTCGGCAATCGCCAAGGTTTCTTTGAGTTCGTGCGAGACAAAGATGCTGGTCAGCCCCATAGCATCGTTCAACTGGCGGATCAGGCGGGCGGCGGTTTTCAGCGAAATCGGGTCAAGACCAGAAAAAGGCTCGTCATACATCACCAATTCGGGGTCGAGCGCAATGGCGCGGGCAAGGGCAATCCGCCGCGCCATGCCGCCCGATACTTCATGCGGAAACAAATCCCGCGCCCCGCGCAAGCCCACGGCATTGAGCTTCATTAAAACAATATCGCGGATCAAGGCTTCGGGCAAATCGGTATGCTCGCGCAGCGGAAAAGCGACGTTATCGAACACCGTCGAATCGGCAAACAGTGCGCCGAATTGGAACAACATCCCCATACGCCGCCGTGCGCTGTAGAGCTGCGGTTGTTCCATTTTGCCGACATCTTCCCCATCGAACAGGGTTTGTCCGGTCGGGGTTTTGCATTCGCCACCCATCAGCCGCAGGACGGTGGTTTTACCCGCACCCATCGGGCCGATCAAGGCCGTGACCTTGCCACGCGGTACGCGAAAGGAAATCGCCTCCAGCACCGAGTGCGCTGGCTGCGAAGGGTAGGCAAAGGAAACTTTGCGAAATTCAACGAGGTCAATAGAAGAAGCGTTCATCGCGCAATAATACCGCTCATGACACAAACGACACCCCAAACCATGCACTACCTTACAATTCCTGTCACTCCATTTGATCAAAATTGTTCGATCGTCTGGTGCGATGCCACCAAAAAAGCCGCCGTTATCGACCCGGGTGGCGATCTGGAAAAGATTTTGGCAGAAGTCAAGCGCCTCGGGCTTGTGCTAGAACAAATTTGGCTCACCCACGGGCATATCGATCATGTGGGCGGCACGGCGGTTCTCGCCCAACGCTTGAATCTACCGATTATTGGCCCACACCAAGCCGATCGCTTTTGGATCGACCAACTCCCCGCCCAAAGTCAGCGTTTTGGATTCGCCCATGCCGATGTGTTCACACCGACCCGCTGGCTGGTGGATGGCGATACCGTCACCGTGGGCAAAGTCACCCTGAACGTGCGCCACACCCCCGGCCACACCCCCGGACACGTTGTCTTCCATTCCCCCGAAGCCCAGCGTGCTTTTGTGGGCGATGTACTATTTGCCGGCTCTATCGGGCGCACCGATTTTCCACAAGGCCACCACGATACCTTGATCGCCAGCATCAAAGAACGCCTCTGGCCGATGGGCAACGATACCATTTTCATTCCCGGCCACGGCCCCGAAAGCAGCTTCGGTCGTGAACGGCGGATGAATCCGTATGTGGCGGATTGATAAATTAACTTTGATTGTATTTATAAAATGAAAAATAAACTTATACCGAAATTTAATTTATCTGATATTGATTCACCTGATTTTAAAGAAGACTCTGTTCGGGAAGTTATTATACTTCCCTTGCTAAAAGCATTGGGCTATCAAGAATCACATATTGTGCGAAGTAAAGGATTAAAACATCCTTTTCTCAAGGTAGGTAGTAAAAAACAGCCAATTACCTTAATTCCTGACTATTTATTAAAAATTGATGAAAGTTATGCGTGGGTTTTGGATGCGAAATCACCCAATGAGGGCATCATAGATGGTGATAATGTAGCACAAGTTTTTTCTTACAGTATGCACCCTGAAATACGTAGTAAGTTCTTTGCATTGTGCAATGGAAGGGCTTTTTCATTATTTCGACAAGATGTAAAAGAGCCAATTCTTTATTTCTATTTAAAAGATATAGAAGATTATTTTGATGCGCTATTAAGTTATTTATCTCCTACATCTTTTCAAAGTGGAAAAGAATTTAAATATGAGAATACAAAAAATTATAAAAATGATTGTTTATTTGACTATCTAAAGCGTCCTTTGTTGGAGGAAATAGTAGTTAAGAAGCAAACAGCAAAACGCCATTTTGGGGTGCATGGATATTTTACAAAGCAAGCATGGAATGTTGTTCAAGCATATATTGAAAACTTTTCCAAAAAAGGAGACTTGGTATTAGACCCTTTTGGTGGAAGTGGGGTGACTGCAATTGAAGCGATGATGGTTGATCGCCGAGCGATTCATTTGGATTTGAATCCGATGTCAACTTTCTTGGTAGAGGGTTTAGCTATCCCTGTTTCTATTGCGTCGCTACAAGAAAGTTTTGAAAAAGTAAAGGCTGAATACCTGATTCACGAACCAAAAACAGCAAAGCAAATAAAAGAGGCTTTAGCTAAATACCCTTATCCAAAAGATATGAGATTGCCGAAGGGTTCTGATGTAGAAGTTGTTCAGGATTTATTTAGTAAAAAACAGTTGGCACAACTGTCATGTCTGAAGCATTTTATAATAAAAGAAAAAAACGCTGATGTAAAAAAATCTCTGTTACTTATGTTTTCAGGCCTTTTGAATAAAGTTAATTTAACTTACCATTCATCCAAAGGAAGAACGGCAGGCAGAGGCAATAGTAGTGTTTTTGCGTATTATCGCTATAGAATTGCAAAAGACCCTGCCTCCATAGATTTAATGAAATACTTTGAATCACGATTGAAAAAAATATCTGATGCAAAAAAAGATATTCAATACAAGATTACAAGTGATAATTTTGATGACTTGAAGATCATTCAAGGAACTGCAACTAATCTTTCCTTCATAAAGAAAGAAAGTATCGACTATATCTATACTGATCCACCCTATGGAAAGAAAATTCCCTATTTGGATTTATCCGTTATGTGGAATGCTTGGCTTGATCTAAAAGTAACAGAAGAAGATTATGCACTAGAGGCAATCGAGGGTGGGGAGCATGACAAGAGTAAGGACGAGTACAACTCTCTCATGATACAAAGTATTCAAGAAATGTACCGTGTCCTAAAATTTGACCGATGGATGAGCTTTGTTTTCGCACACAAAGACCCAGAGTTCTGGCACTTGATTATTGAAACCGCAGAACATTGTGGTTTTGAATATGCTGGTGCAGTAGCGCAAAAAAATGGACAAACCAGTTTTAAGAAAAGGCAAAATCCATTCACGGTACTTTCTGGACAGCTTATCATCAATTTCAAAAAGGTGCGTAAACCAAAATCTATTATGAAAGCCGCTCTTGGCATGGATATTGGCGACATTGTTATGCAAACCATTGAAGGTATTATTGCAAAAAATAATGGTGCAACCTTGGAACAAATAAATGATGAACTTATTATCAAAGGTCTTGAGCTTGGTTTTCTGGATTTAATGAAAAAAGAGTATTCTGATCTTACTCCTATTTTGTTAGATACATTTGACTTTGATGAAAAAACTGAACTTTTTACGATTAGGCAGGATAGAAGATTTACGACCCATATCGATCTTGATTTGCGTGTTAAATACTATCTTATTTCCTATTTAAGAAGGATGGAGCGTGAAAACAAGGTTACAACATTCGATGAAATTGTTTTACACATCATGCCACTCTTGAAAAATGGCATAACGCCAGAACAACAAACAATATCTAATGTTTTAGAAGATATTGCAGATCGTTTTGATGAAAACTGCTGGAAATTGAAAAAACAAGGGCAACTAGATATTTTTTAGAATTCATTATTTTTTAACCAACCCTATTAAACCAACCATGACCTCTGCTATTTCTGCCTCTATCCTCGCCAACGCCTTGCCCTATCTGCGCCAGTTTCATGGCAAAACGATGGTGATTAAATACGGCGGCAACGCCATGACCGACCCCGATTTGCAGCAAGCCTTTGCCGAAGACATTGTGCTGCTGAAACTGGTCGGCATTAACCCCGTGGTCGTTCACGGTGGGGGGCCGCAAATCGAAAATCTCTTGAAACGCTTGGGCAAAAAAGGCGAGTTCATTCAAGGAATGCGCGTGACCGATGCCGAGACGATGGAAGTCGTGCAATGGGTGCTGGGCGGCGAAGTGCAGCAGGATGTAGTCGGGCGCATCAACCAAGCGGGCGGCAAGGCCGTGGGCTTGACGGGGCGCGATGGCGGTTTGATTCGTGCTAAAAAATTGAAGCTCCTCGACACCACCGACCCGACCAAAGAACACGATGTCGGGCAGGTGGGCGATATTGTCGAAATGAACCCCAGCATCATCCATTCCTTGCAACAAGCGGGATTTATCCCCGTGGTTAGCCCGATTGGGTTTGGTGAGCATAACGAAAGCTACAACATCAATGCCGATGTGGTAGCCGCCCAGCTCGCCACCACCTTGCAAGCCGAAAAATTGATGATGCTCACCAACATCAGCGGCGTTTTGGACAAATCCGGTAACCTGCTACCCGATTTAACCGCCCGCCGTATCGACGAACTGTTTGCCGATGGCACGATCAGCGGTGGCATGTTGCCCAAAATCGCGGGCGCTTTGGATGCCGCGAAAAGTGGCGTGAAAGCCGTTCACATCGTTGATGGTCGCGTGCCGCATGTGCTGCTGCTGGAAATTCTGACGAATCAGGATTTTGGAACGATGATTCGTTCGCACTAGCCCCGCCCCGCCGTACAATGGGGGGCTGGTTTAGCAAGTTTCGTGCCTTATGAGTTTTATGATGTACCTCTCCTCCCGTTCCCTGCTGGGGTTTTCCGGTTTTGCGTTGGCTGTGGCTTTGTGTGGCTCGGCGGCGTATGCGGAAAAAGCCGACCGCAATCAACCGCTGCGCTTTGAAGCCGATGTGCTGCGTACCGACAATCTGAAAAAAACCAGCCATTTATCGGGCAATGTGGTGCTGACCAAAGGCACTATCTTGATGCGGGCTGCGGAGGTCGATTTTCGAGAAGATGCCAGCGGTAACCAGTCCGGCACGATTCTCGGTAATCCGCAAAACCGTGCTTTCTTTCGCCAGAAGCGCGATGGCGTGGATGAATTTGTCGAAGGCGAAAGTGAACGCATTGAGTACGATGGGCGTACCGATAGCGTTCAGTTTATCGGCAAAGCCGTGTTACGCCGATTGCGTGCCGGCCGCGTGATGGACGAAATGCAAGGCGCGGTGATTGTGTACGACAGCACCAACGATACGTTGCGTGTAGACGGTAAAACCACGGCTGCCACGGGTGCAGTGCCTTCAGCAGCGGGCGCGGCGATGCCCACCCGCATTCGCGGCATGATTTCACCCAAGCCGCCGGAGTCCCCTTCAAAATGAGTTGCTTGGAAGTTCGCCATATCCAAAAGTTTTACGGCAAACGCCATGTGGTGAAAGACGTATCGCTGACCGTGCGCACGGGCGAAGTCGTGGGGCTGCTGGGGCCGAATGGCGCGGGGAAAACGACTTCGTTTTACACCATCGTCGGGCTGCTGCGGGCGAGTGCGGGCGCAATTAGCATCGACGGGCAATCCATCGAACACATGCCGATTCACCGCCGCGCCCGTTTGGGGCTGGGCTATTTGCCGCAGGAAGCATCTATTTTTCGCAAATTGAATGTGGAAGATAACGTGCGTGCCGTGCTGGAACTGCAAAACCTGACCAAACCGCAAATCGAGCAGCGTTTAACCGAATTATTGGACGATTTGCGCGTGGGGCATTTGCGGCAATCGCCTGCGCTGGCGTTATCGGGCGGGGAGCGGCGGCGGGTTGAAATCGCCCGTGCCTTGGCGACCAATCCGCGTTTTATTTTGCTGGACGAACCCTTTGCGGGGATCGACCCGATTGCCGTGATTGAAATTCAGCGCATCATCAATTTCTTGAAATCGCGCGGCATTGGCGTGCTGATTACCGACCACAATGTGCGCGAAACCTTGGGTATTTGCGACCATGCCTACATCATCAGCGAAGGCGTGGTGCTGGCGCAAGGCACGCCGGACGAAATTGTCACAAATGCCGAGGTGCGCCGCGTGTATCTGGGTGAACACTTCAAAATGTAAGGAGGCAAGCCGATGAAACAAGGTTTGTCCCTGCGCACATCGCAGCATTTGGTGCTAACACCGCAGTTGCAGCAGTCGATTCGTTTGCTGCAACTTTCTACGCTGGAGTTGGGGCAGGAAGTGGAGCAGATGCTGGATGAAAATCCGTTTCTGGAACGCACACTCGATGACGATACGCCCTACGATGTTCCCGCCCTTCCACAAACGGCGAGTGCAACCGCCATCGCGGAAGAAGCCAACTCCAACTCCAGCACCGAATACGATGAACCGAATTGGGAAGGCGATGGAACCTACGATTTCGCCTCCAACGAAGGCGAGTGGGGGGATAGTCACCACGCCGATGAAGCCGATGCCACCGAGCTGGCACGCAACCAAGAATCGCTTTACCAATTTTTGCATCGGCAGTCGCTGGAATTGCACTTGGATGAAACCGATGCCTGTGCGCTGCGCTTCCTCATCGAATCACTGAACGAAGACGGCTATTTAGAAGACCCGTTGGAAGATTTGGCGCACACCCTTGCCGCAGGAGATGCGGAGGCGTTTGCCGGATTGGTTCCGCGTTTTACCGTGGCGTTGCAGCGTTTACAGCAGATGGAACCGACGGGCGTGGGCGCACGCAATTTGGCGGAATGTTTGCGCCTGCAACTGCAAGCAAGGCTGGATGATGCCGAAGAAGGTTTTAGTGAAATCACGCCGAAATGCGCAGCCACACTGCATACTGCGCTGCGTATTTGCGATCAACCGATGGATGTATTGGCACGCCGCGATATTCGCACCCTGATGCACACCTGCCATGCCAGCGATGTCGAAATCCGCGAAGCCATTACCCTCATCGCCCGCCTAGAACCCAAACCCGGGCGGCGGTTTGTGGATGTGGAACGCCATGTGATTGTGCCGGACGTGCTGGTGATAGCCGTTCCCAAAACCCGTGCCAATGCCAGCAATGGGCCGCAATTCCGCGTGATGTTGAATCCCGATGTCATGCCGCGTTTGCGCGTTCACGATATTTACGCCAATGTGTTGCGCAACCACCGCAGCACGGGCAACGATGCCAGCACCCACGCCGCCTTGCAGCAGCGTTTGCAGGAAGCGCGTTGGTTCATCAAAAACATCCAGCAGCGGTTTGATACTATTTTGCGCGTGAGCATGGCGATTGTGGAACGGCAAAAAAACTTCTTCACGCACGGCGAGCTGGCGATGCGACCGCTGGTGCTGCGTGAAATTGCCGATGAATTGGGGCTGCATGAATCGACCATCAGCCGCGTGACGACCGCCAAATACATGGCGACCCCGTTTGGTACGTTTGAATTGAAGTACTTTTTCGGTTCAGGGCTGGGGACGGATTCGGGCGGCAATGCGTCCAGCACCGCAGTACGGGCGTTAATCAAACAATTCATTAGCGCGGAAAATACCCGTAAACCCCTGAGCGATAGCCAAATTTCGGAAATGTTGAAAGAGCAGGGCATTGATTGCGCCCGCCGTACCGTCGCCAAGTACCGCGAGGGCTTGAAAATCGCGCCCGCTTCCTTACGGAAAGCCCTATGAGCGCTCCCAAGAAATGGATGGTGACGGTTAACCACGAGGGGCTGGGTAAATCGCGGGTGATTTCGGATACCAGCGAATTATTGGTGCAAGAAAAGGCCAAAGCCCAGCTCGCCGAATGGGAGCATACATGGGCCACGCGGCAGGCCAAAATCAGCTATCGGCAAGAACGCATCGCCACCGCACTGGCACGCACGCAAGACGCGCAAAGTGCGATCACGGAGCTGGAAACGCTACTCGCCAACATCCAGCCTATTGTGCTGCCACCGGTTGCGCCCGTGGCACAGCCCGTCTATTTGCCTTACCCCACGCCACCCAACCGAAAAACCGCGCGGGATATTGCTTTATCGCAATTAAGTTTGCTGGATCGCATATTCCCCGAACGCCGGAAAAAGCAAGAAGAATATGAATGGGCGCAGCTTATGGAGACGTGGCTGCAAGAAAAAAGAAAAATTGATGCCGAGAATACCCGTCAAAACAATATATTTGTGCTGCAAAGCCAACGCGCCAACCGTACCCAAAAAATGTACGCAGGCTATGCCGACCATGAAGAAAAAGCGGTATGTTCTTATTTAGATACCGTATTAAAAGAATCGTGCTACCCTGCGGTATTGCCACGCCAATGGAATATCCGTTACGATGCCGCGCAAAAGCAATTAGAAATTGATTTTCGCTTGCCCATTCCATCCGATATGCCGCGCTTAAAAGAAGTGAAATACATCGCCAGTCGGGACGAATTGCGGGAACAATTATCATCTGACCGCGAATGCAATGCTTTGTACGATACCGTGATTTATTCGATGGCATTGCGCACGCTGCACGAATTATTTGCCGCTGATTATGCCCACGCCTTGGAATGGATTGTTTTTCAAGGTGTGGTACACGATTTGCATCGGGCGTATGGGCATCCGGCAACGGGGTGCGCTTTATCGCTGCGGGTGGATAAATCGTCGCTGCTGGCACTGCATTTATCGGAAGTAGACCCCAAAACCTGTTTTCGATCGCTCAAAAATAGAACCCATCGCATATTCCGTGGACATTTTCGCGGTGAAAATGTGCCGCGTGTGGAAAATGGCGATGCCATCAATTTAGCGGCAATGGATTGGGAAAGTTTTGAACATCTGGTTGGCGAGATTTTTGAAAAAGAATTCCGACCCATTGGCGGCGAAGTGCGCGTCACCCAAGCCAGCCGCGATGGGGGCGTGGATGCCGTCATTTTGAATCCCGATCCATTATTGGGCGGAAAAATTATCATCCAAGCCAAGCGTTATACGCGGGTGGTAGGATTATCGGCAGTGCGGGATTTATACGGAACGGTGATGAACGAAGGCGCGAATAAAGGTATCCTCGTCACCACTGCCCATTTCGGCCCTGATTCGTATGAATTTATTAAAGGCAAACCGCTGACGCTGGTCGATGGAAATGACTTTTTACAGTTATTAGAAAAACACGGGCATCAAGCGATTATTGATATGCAGGCGGCGCGGCCGGCATC